>CACXDL010000035.1 GCA_902766395.1 uncultured bacterium | reverse complement strand
TTACAAACTAAAAGGAGTTGTTATGAAAAAAGCTGTATTATGGACAATGATAGCATTGTTGTGTATGTTTTCATCCGTACAGGCAAGCGTTTTAAAAGGAAAAGCAATCGATGAAATCTCAACAAAGACCCCAAAAGATATTATTAGTATTAAAGTTTCCAAAACATTTTCACTAAATGACAAAATAACTCTTAAGAAGAATTATATATTGACCGGAAAAATGCAAGACATCACCGAGCCTGAAAAATGGCATCATAATGCATCATTTACATTTATTCCAATATCTTATACGGATTTAAATGGAGAAACACATACAATTACACAAGAAATAAAGGCTACTTACAGACAAAAAATGAAACCTGACTATAAACATTCGGAAATCACATTTGGTTGGCTAATGTTTTCACCTGCATATATAGATGATACGAAAAAAATTATTCACGGAGAAGCCAATGAAGTATGGGATGAATATGCCAATCGTTCTACCCCTTGGGGAAAAGGCGTTCAAATTGATATAAAACCTGATGAAACAATATATTTTAATTTCCCTGATTAATGCAGTTTAGGTTAATTTTATATGTCTGATTAAAATCAAACCTATAAATAAAAACCTCAAAATGGGTGTTCTCCTTTTTCAATCCAACTGTTTTTTTATAACAAAAAATATAATTAAACTTTTATGCCATGTGCCTGATTATAACGTTTCATCTGATATTTTTCGACCAAACGATTAAATGTCATCTCAAAAAATCTGTCTGCATCCTTGCTATCCGTTACCCCACAAGATTTTAAATCAAAATCAGCAAAATGTCTTAACCTGATTGCAGATTCTTCTAAAGGCATATTTTGGTAACATTTATACAAAACAGGATCCGTTACAAATGCACTTATAATATTTGATAAAGATGTTTTTATTGGAACACCATCTCTAAATTGTCCTTTTATATGCGCCTGCTCCAATAAATCCGCAGCTTGATGATATTTATTAACTCCTCGCTTTGCATCTGCAATATAGTCATTTGCAACCTTACGCATCATATGCATATCAATATAACCATTATGATTATTTTCACCAATTATTCTATTTATATTGATTTGTTGAGATTTTAAATTCCTTTCAATTTTAGAAATAATCTTTTTATCAGAAAAATTAACCGATTTTAATGCCTCATCGTAAGCACTAATAGCCTTTGAAGTTACATCAGGCATCTCTATTTCCGCATAAATCGGTTTACCATCATTTCCAAAACCTATACAAATATTTTTTACATTTGCTGCAGATTTTTTTAAATCTACATTTTGTTTTTGTTCTTTTACTTCAAGCTGGGGTTTTACATATTTTTTTCGTTTTACTACTTTATCCTCATTTTTAGGGATATTTGATTTTGGAGATACCGCTTCAGGCTGTTTTATATTAATCTTAAATTTGAATGGCTGTTCCCCTTTTATTTGAGCAAGAATTTCTTTATTTAGAATAAAACGATGTTTTTGAGATCTTAGTACCGGAAAATCATAAATTAGAGAAGGCAAGTTTTTTGTCTGATTAACATTTTTTGATGATAAATCAGGGTTTTCTTGTTTTTTTACAAGCTTATTTATTATTTTCGATATTTTATTTCTAAACGCAAAAATTGTTCCCGCAACAGCCAACACTCCTATAACATAAGGGATTTTCCCCTTAAAATCAGATTCGGAAGATTTACTGTCCGAGGCTTGAGGTTTTACTGTTCCGCTTGAATATAAAGAATTCATTCCTGCTTTAAATGAAATAGCATTTACCTTCATAATCTGACCCCATTATAAACTCCAAACAACAATATTTATAAAACTCATAAAAAAATTTTTTGCCGTTATAACTCTGACTTTTTACTTTTATTTTTCAAAATTTTCTTTTGAAATTTTTCATCATACTGAAATTTATATCCATTAATTGCACTTTTTATAATTGCATTGGAAAATGTTCCCCTTGCCGTCCAATAAGATGTATGTGCAAATGCAAACATTCTTTTACTCCAAACTCCAGAATTATCAAAAATTACTCCTGATGGATTTTCTATTTTTAAATTTAAAAGCTTCTCTATATCCGCAACCGTCATATTACTTGAAACCGGAAACCCAAGAGGATCTTCTCTGAAATTAACGGTTAACATAAATATTCCGTTTTCCAAAATATATTTAATCATTAGTTTGTTATAATAATTTAATTCATAATCCGGATCTGATATATCTGAATAAAACAGAGGCAATGGACAAGCAAAATTCACCACCCCGGCAATTTTATCTTTTGGAGCACAAACTTCTTCGGTTACATCATCCAATTTTAAATAATTTTCTTTTAATTTTTGAATATTTGGATTTAATATAAGATGGCCTGTAGAAGAAAAAGCTCCAAGTCCTGTATCTTCTTTAGATAAAGCAGATAAACATGTATCATTTTTAGGATTCTTTTTTACAAAATCCATAAATTCTTCATCCATACCCAATGCCTTAAATAAATTTTCAACATTGACATATCTTAATTTGTTAAAAAGATACTCATAAGTGACAAATGTTCCTGCAGAATAGCCATATAGCATAATACTGTTACCGGTTGTTGCCACTTCCTGTTTTATTTTTTCATTCAAATCGGCAATAACAGGATGCATATTATGCGGTTTTTGAACCCATATTGCATCATGTAAATATTGAGTTATCAGACTTCTGACAAGGTATGCTCCGGAAGAACTTACCATTTTGGAAATTTCTAATTGGCCTTTCACATATTCCAAGTCCTGCTTACTGTCATACCCCCAGAAAAATATCACAGGATCTTCTTTTATATTAAGTCCGCCGATTCTGGAATAATATTTTTTTATAGTCCGATTTTTTAAAAATTTTTTTCTTAATAACGGATGCAACTTATGCACACCATTTTCATACCAATTTTTCATTTTTGCATCATTATTATTTGAGCCGTTTATATAAACAAAACTAAGAGTATCAGATGCAAATGAAAATACAGGCATCAAAAATAATACTAAAAATGAAATTATGAATTTTTGCATATTTCTACACACAGAGCAATTCTCGGACTTCTTTTCTCTTAACTTTCAATGTTGTAGTCTTAGGTAATGCATCTTTGGATATAACAACAGATGTCGGGCGTTTATACGGTGCTAACTGTTGTGATAAAGTTTTTACATCCAGTTTTATCATTCTTTCAATATCATCTTCAGAATATGAATTATACATTTCATTTTTTGGAACAATAACTGCGGTAACTTCTTCTGCCCCATCTTTAGCTCCAAAACTTCTCGAAACACCTAATACGCAAACTTCAGATACATAATGACTATTTTCCAAAACAGATTCAACTTCTTCAGGGAATACTTTTTTACCACCCTGAAGCACAATCATATTTTTTATACGGCCTGTAATGTATATATGGCCATCTTTATCAATTTTTGCAATATCTCCGGTGTGAAGCCAGCCATCCTGATCGATAACTTCTGCAGTCATTTCTGGTTGATTATGATATCCTTTCATAACGGATGGACCTCTCAACCATAATTCTCCTGTCGTTTCATCAATTTTTGCTTCAAAGTGGCTTAAAGGATGTCCGACTGAAGCAAGTTCTCCGCGCTTATCGTAATTTACGGATACTACAGGACTTGTTTCGGATAATCCATAACCCTGATAAACTCTTATACCAATTCTTTCAAAGAAAACCCCAACTTCAACATCTAATGGAGCTCCTCCGGATATACATCCAAAGAATCTGCCACCCCAACTTTGATGAATTTTACCAAACAATTTTCTTCTTATTTTATATGACGGAATAAACTGAGCAATAAAGTACATTATTTTAAACATAAATTGAACGTACTTAGGAGCTGCTGAAAGTTCTTTTTCGATACCGGCTTTTAATAATTTTAAAAACGCAGGTACAGCAATCATAAATTGTATACCTTTTTCCTTCATAACTCCTGTTATATCTTTTGGTTTAAAACTACTTGTATAATATACAGAAAATCCGGCATTCAAAAACGTTGAAAAACCAACTGTCATTTCAAATAAATGGTTCATTGGTAATATTGATAACATATTGATTTTCTGATTTTTTGGAAGGATAATATCAACTACTTCCATCAAATCCATCAACTGAGCATTAACATTTTTAAATGATATTTCAACACCTTTCGGAGCACCTGTAGTACCGGAAGTATAAATTATAAACGCAGTTGATTTTGAACTTCTCTGACGCCACTTTCCGTCATATTTATCAGGAAAATCATAAATATTTTGAATATTCGCATCTTCAGAATGCTCATCAATCACATAAACATATTTGATTTCAGGAATTATTTTTTGTAATTCCAAAGCCATATCAAGATAATGGCATGATGCAAACATAACTGTAGGCAAACAATCTGATAATATAGACTTTAATTCATATTTTGAAAGTTTAATATCCAAAGGAACTGTGGTTGTACCTGTCAACACAGAAGCAAAAACACAAGCACCATATTCCGGTTTAGATTCAGATAAAATAGCAATACTTTCACCTTTTTTGATTCCAACATCTTCAATAAGATATCGTGCAATTTTTCTTGACAGCAACCCTAAACCTTTATATGTAAATTCTTCCCATCCATATTGTCCCTTTATTCCGAGAGCAACACGTTCTTCATAATCTGCTGTTTTGTTTTCAAGATGAGATAAAATACGACTGTTTCTTAGTTCCATAAAATAAACCCCAAGCACTTATACCATAATTATTACTATACATTCTATAATTGTATTAATAAAATGTCAATTATTGAAACAATATATATTTTATATTTATTATTCATCAAATATGTATTTTAATTGCTTTACATTACCATAAGAAACACACAAAATTAAGATATCTGGTTTATATTCTTTTATCACATCTTTATAATACTTCATAATTTTAAAATCGTCTTTAGAACCCTTTCCTCTTACATTATTATTTCTTATTCTAAAAACTTCCTTAAACGTATATGGCAAAAACTCTGTAAGGTTTTCGCTAAAACTTGTACCTAACAATATTACTTTATAGTCCGCCCCATAAGGATATTTATATAGCTTATTTTTAACACTTTTATCACGAAAATGTCTTTCTATTAAATTATTCGCATTTTTATGAGTATAATATCTGTATTTGACATCATGAAAACGTTTAAACATAAATTCAGGAACCCCAACATGATTCATGCTTCCACCCCATTCAAAAACTCTGTCATATTCAGAACGAATTTTATTATTATATTTGTAATTAAAATCTTCTTTCTTTAAAACACTTACCTTTGGAAAATCTTTTTTAATAGAATTCATTAAAGCTTTATAACCAATATACGCTCCGTCATCAGTCCAATGAGTATCAGTTTTAAAATAAACAAAATTACTCTCTTTTCCCTTTAATAGTTCTGTATAAGGATATATCAAATTTACAGCACTTTTTTTATTCCATTGTTCCAAAAATTTTATAAAATCTTTATGGTCTTCGGAATCATCTATATATGAGGCCGATGGAGCATATATGTCCGCCTTTTTAGGAGCAATTATTACATACAATTTTACATTGTTTTCTCTGCAAAATTCATTAAACTTTTCCAAAGCTTCAAAACTTTTCTTCATTTTTGAGAGTCTGGCGTGTAAAAAATCACTTCTTTCGTATACAAACAAACTCTTTTTATCTATAAAACCGTTATTTGTTCTATCGGTTAAATTGAAATATATTATATTGTGTAAATATATCAAATTCTGCCGTTGAAAAAATCTGTCATTAAACCACTTGTCAAAATCTTTTCCATATTTTAAATTGATTTTTATATTATATTTAGGCATTTTTATTTTTTTATATTGAATTTTCCCTTCTTTTTTTAAGACAATTAATGGTCTGTACTTTGCTAAAGAACGCTTTTCTACCGGAGTTAAACGCGCTTTATTGATATGAGCCATAGGTATAAACATAAAAATAAAAACCAATATAATAAAAATAAAATCTGCTTTTAAATAAAAATCAGAATTTTTGTATTTTTGTATAAATTTTGGTAAAACAAACATTAATAACAGAATAAATACGAGAATTATAACGATTGATTCAATCCCAAAGGACGATATATCTGAAACAATATTTTTTAATTCGTAACCAAGCCAAATATTTAACAATTGAAAGTTGTCCATAATTATAACCTAATCCAATTCACCATTAAAATATCATACCGTACTAATGTAGTCAATGGAAATTCTTTTATGATATAATTATAAACATATAATTTAAATAGGGATTTTCTAATGTTTGATAATTTAAGTGAAAAACTGCAAAGTATAATCGCAAAAACCCAGGGGTCCGAATTAACACAAGACAATATGCAGGAAGCTTTAAGGGAAATAAGACGAGCTTTACTGGAAGCAGATGTTAATTTGCGTGTTGTAAAGGCTTTCATATCTGCTATTAAGGATAAAGCAGAGGGAGAAAATGTTTTACAGGGGGTAAATCCCGGACAACAACTTGTAAAAATTGTTAATGATGAATTGATTGAACTTTTAGGTAAAGAGTTAAAACCTCTTGATTTATCCGGACACCCAAGTATTATAATGATGCTTGGTTTGCAAGGTTCCGGTAAAACAACATCATCAGCTAAACTTGCGGTAAAACTAAAAAAAGAAGGTAAAAACCCATTACTTGTAGCATGTGACGTATACAGACCGGCTGCAATTTCTCAATTACAAACATTAGGGCAAGAAATAGGCTGTGAAGTATTTACAATTCCTGATTCAAAAGATGTTCAAAATATAGTTAAAAGTTCTTTGGATTATGCCAAAGATAACGGATTTAATGTATTAATCCTTGATACTGCAGGACGCCTGCAAATAGACACAGACATGATGGCAGAACTTTTAATTATTGACAGGATTTTTCACCCGCAGGAAAAATTGTTGGTAGTTGATGCCATGACAGGTCAGGAAGCCGTAAATGTTGCAGAAAATTTTGATGCACAAATAGGATTAACCGGTCTTATATTAACGAAATTAGATGGCGATTCAAGAGGGGGTTCTGCCCTGTCAGTCGTATACTGCACAGGCAAACCAATAAAATTAACAGGTACAGGTGAAAAATTAAATGCATTAGAAAATTTTTATCCTGAACGTATGGCAACACGTATACTTGGTATGGGAGATATTGTTTCTTTAGTTGAAAGAGCACAGGAAGTTTTTGATGAAAAAGAAGCTCTTAAACTTCAGGAAAAAATGCAAAAAGAACAATTCAGCTATAATGATTTTCTAAATATGCAAAAACAAATGAAAATGTTTGGTTCAATGGATCAAATATTAGGAATGATACCCGGATTAAACATTAAAAAAGAAGACCGAGAAATGATTACCCACCAGGGAGAACAGGAATTCAAAAAAATTGAAGTATTCATTCAGAGTATGACCCCTGAAGAAAGGGAGTTCCCTGAACTTATGAATACAAGCCGTAAAAGACGTATTGCCCAAGGCTGTGGAATGGATATGCATACAGTTAATTTATACGTCAAACAATTTGAACAAATGCGCCAAATGATGGGTGGCATGAACAAAATGAAAAAAATGTTTGGCGGCTTTGGAGGCGGAAACAAAACTGCTCAGAAAAAAGCAATGGTAAAAGCTATGAACATGATGAAAAAATTTAAATAGTGCAGAGTTGATTATGTATTCAAATCTTAATAAATATAAAAGTGATTTTATACTAAAATTTGGAAGATTAATGCAAGAAAATCTTTCCTGCTGGAAAGAGCAACAAAAAAAATATCGAAAAAAGTTATACACAAAAGATCTTCTGTATTATGCAATTGCATTTGTCGCTGGAATGTCACCCGGGAAACATGAACACGATTATCTTTCAAATATTGGAATGCACATTACATTTGGAATTATTGCAGTAATTATAGCAATCATTATTGCAATCGATATAGCAAACAAAGAATATCAAAACGAAGTAAAAAGGACAATTTTCCACGAATTGTTAAAAATCTTCGGGGATATTAAGTACGACGGCACTACCGGTGCAATAGACGGAATGGAAAAATTATTTGACGATCTAAAAAATCACAAAATTTCAGATGAAGAATTTGATAAAAGATTTGAGGATTTTGCCAATATAGATTCAGGTCACAGTTCCGGTTTTTTAATCCCCAAAACTACTTTTAATACAACGGGATTGTTCAAAAAAGAAATAAATGACAGAAATGATGATGATTGCTTTAAAGGGAAATATAATAATGTTGATTTCATTGTTGATGAATGTGAATTAAATTACCACTCTCCACAAAAGAAAAAAGATTATCACGAAACTCTTTTCAGGGGAGTAGCAATGCAATTTAATATGCAAAAGAAAGTAAACGCACACATAATAATTTTGTCTAAATCTTTTAAAAAACCAAAACCTAACGGATATGAAAAAGTTACTTTAGAATATGAAAAATTTAATAAAAAATACGATTTGTATGTACGGGATTACGGAAAAAACGACGGCCAAATCGAAGCAAGATATTTGTTTAATACAGCATTTTTAGACAGATTTATGCATATACAAACAAGTTTTAAAGTTAACAAAATGTGGTGTTCTGTACAGGAAAACAAATTGTTAATACTGTTACATACCAAAAAAGATTTATTTGAGATGAATCATTTGCTTGGTAAAATTGAAGATATAAACCAATATAGAACACTTTTTAATGAATTTGCATCAGTTCTGTCATTTATTGATGTTTTAAATTTATCAAGCAAAACAAAATTATAATTCTACATTCTTTTTATAATTTCGTTTGCTTTATTTAAACTTTCAACAGACAACTCAGAAAAAATCATGTCAAATGATTTTATGGCAACTGTAATTGTATTATTATTCATAAAGTTATTTATCATATCATTTCCTGCCTGAGAAAGACTCTCTGTAGCATTTTTTATTGCAACGGCAATACCTGAATTCTGAATTTCTTCCGGAATATTATTTTTGAAAAATTCTTCTGCTTTTTGTCCGATAGAATTTGCCGCATCGTCCATACCTGATAAATTAAATTGAGGAAAATTAGCATTTATACACTCTGATAAATTTGAGTACTCACGCATAGGGTTATTTTCATCAAAATACCACAAAGACAAGCCTTCGTTTTGATTAAAATTCTTTGGTTTTTTATATATTTTTCCCATCAATTCTTTTGAATAATTGAAAATTCCTTCGTGAACAGTGAATAAAACATTATTTACAACCTCTGTATTGTTACTCATATCAACTTTTCGCAAAGCTATTGGTTTTATGACGTATGTCTGACCAATATGCTGTCCGAACATACCGCACCAATCATTCATTACGGCATAATTTGTTATAAATGAATAACTATAAGTTGTATTGCAGTCATAAACATCTAAAAGGTGACGGCACCCCGGAGCATTATATGTGTAAGTTTCAATTTTTTTACGATTGATTGTATATTCTTTAGCTGCAACAATTTGAGCGATTGCACCACCCAATGAATGACCGATAACTATTATTTTTCTGTCGGGATTTTGTTTTTTTACGGCTTTGTAAAAATCCCACCCATCTTTAAAATGTTCATCATAATTACCTGACAAAAGATTAAGGTCTGTATAAATATCGCACATCATTGAAGGAAGATCTGATTCATTTTCGCCTAATCCGAAACGCTCAGTACCTCTGTATGCAATAACAAGCTCTTTTGTTTTTATATTTTCAAATAAATTAGCCGTAAACCCGGTATCTACATTCTTGTAACTGTAAAATTCATTAATCCCTTTTTTGCTCAGCAAATTATCGGTATACTTTTTTATTTTAGAATTTTCAAATTCTACCTCTTTGAGTTTATAATTTTTTAATCCCAGATAAAATTCCCCGCCATAAGCCACTTTAGCAAGTTTTAAATATTCATTTTTAATATCTTTGCTAAAACAAAATATTGACATAATATTCTCAATTCCTTTAAATAATTTTTTAATCCACATCTGTATAAATATTATATTGTTTTTTAAATATTTAACCCCAAAAATCTTACAATATTTATACAAGAAAAGCAACATTTTGAATAGGTTAATATTATTTATTAAACTTGAACCCAGGACATATTATAGTTTGATGATAATATTAGGGCATAATTTATACTATATTAAAGTTTTACCCCTAATCGCAAGCCATAAAACAGTACACAGATTAAAATACTAATAGTATTTGCTATAAAAAGCCATGTAAAAATATCTTTGAATTTCAGTTTTAAAATTAATTTTATTATAAAACCTTCTATTGCAGTATTTATAAAAATAGCTAATAAATAATCTAAAAACCAATGAGTCCAGTGGAAAGTTTTATGTGGAGGAATAAGTTCTACAAATAAACCTGATATTGGTATAAGCACTAAACCGAGTATACAAGTAACAACATTCATTAAAATGGTTATAACAATTGTTTTTAGCCAATGTGCATCTGTAAAAAATTTTACAAAAAATAACTCAACTAAAAAACCCGCAAGTATTACTTTTATACTAACCATTCCTGTTGCTATGTATAAAGACGGCCATACAACATCAGCAAAAGCTGGTGTATTTAATAATAATATAATAAATAGCGATAACAATAATTTTTTCATTAATAATAGCTTGCAGATCAGTCTTTGCCTGACAGTTAAATATTGTCGACGAGGTTACTATTTTGGAACCCTTTGACAATGAAACTATACCACAAAAACGTTGCCTAACAACATTTATCACAGGATTGTTTATATCATGAAACAATCCACACAAGAGTATTACAATATGAGAATGGTATTAGGGTTAAAAGTTGGTTAATTGTTAGATTTTTTCTCTTTATTATTGACATCTATAATAACATAAATGACATATAACCAAATAAAAAATAACACAAAATAAAAAATCAGAAATATATTTAAGTCTCCATATGAAGCAGCACTAGTTACAGTATATTCTTGTTTAGGATTTTTAATGTATGAACTAAATTTATCTTTTTCTTTATCAAATTCTATACTTAATTCGTTATCATCAAATTTATTATATGCATTGTAATAAATAAATGGCTTAACATTATCATATAAAATGCTTAATCTATATGAACCCGCATTACTGCGCCCGCCTGGAGCAATCTTAATATTTTTTCTGATTTGTGTTGAATTATTAATTACAAAGGTATTAATAGATGAAAATTTATACAAAAACTCGTGTTTTACAGAACAAATCTTATCTTTATTACATGTCATAACTTCATTTGTTGGATGGAAATAACAAACAAAAATGAAGATAAATAACCATACACATAATTGCAAAATTACATTTACAAGCAGCTTTCTATTCATTAAAATATAATACTTCCTCTTTTTATGGTGTCGTAGTTTGTAGGTCAGGCAATGTCTGACAATAAAATGGTGTCGACGGGGGGACTTGGCTTGCTGCGCCTCGCATGGGAAGGCTTCCGCGTCGGCTCATTTGTCTAGCCGACCGCTTGACGATTTCGCCGACGGCTCCAGCCTCTGCTCGGCTTGCGCTGAACCCCCTGCATGTGATTCGAGTCCGACCCAACTTCATAATAAAAAAGATACTGACATTAGTCAATATCTTTTTTATTTGTCGACGGGGGGACTTGAACCCCCACAGCTC
>CACXDL010000034.1 GCA_902766395.1 uncultured bacterium | reverse complement strand
TTTTACTAATTCAGCTGCTTCTAATAATGTTAATTTTTCAATTGATTCTAAAATAGTTTCTACGTTACTCATTTTTATTTCTCCTTTAATTTATTTTGAGTTGTACATAATTTTAATAAGACAAATTATTTGTCTTATGTCACGCTGCTATGCAGCTTTTTGATCTCTGACTGCAGCCATAGCTCTTGTAAGTTGAGCCATAACACCGTTTACGCAGCCAACAAGACCTGATGCAGGGGAATTGATAGAACCAAGCATTTTTGCAAAAAGTTCTTCTTTTGTAGGAAGATTTGCCAATGCTTTTGTTTCTTCAACTGATAATAATTTACCATCTAATACTGCACCTAAAATTTCACATTTTTTTGTGTCTTTGATGAATTTTGTAACCGCTTTTGCAGGAGTTACAGGATCATTAAAACCGAATGCAAGCGCAATTGGTCCAACCATTTTGTCTGCTAAAGCTTCGTATTCAGTACCCTTAACAGCTATTTTTGTTAAGGTGTTTTTAGTTACCATATAATCGCCACCATCTTTTTGAATTGAGCGTCTTAAATTGGTAATTTCTTCAACTGTCAAACCTTTATATTCAGTAATGATTGCGACTTGAGCCTTTTCAATTTTAGCTTTAATTTCATCAATTTTTTCTGATTTAAATGCTTTTGTTGACATTTTTGCTCCTTTTTCTTTCGGGCTATATATGTATCGCCATTGCTTTGACACTTGGCAACAACTATATCTTGGCCCCTTTGTATCGACCTGTGTTAAACTAAAAAAGACTTTGCTTTTTCAGTTACCGCAAAATCTTACACATAAAGTCTTATCGTTTATACGAATGCTATTTACTTTCTGCATAACCTCGGCTGGCTGATTTACATCATTTATGCGAATTTCGCACCGGCTGTCTGCGGTATGTTACTAAATATATTGCAAAAAAAAATAAAAATCAAGTCATATTTATTATTAGAAATATTTATTTACATATTTGTAGCAATTTTTCTTTCCATTATTTTTTTATTAATATATGGTAGATAGTAATTTTTATGTAAATAATCCACTTAACAGCTCCATGAAAAACGGAGAAATCAATATTGGGGTCGTATCTGCGCCGGATTTTATTCCTCAATATCATATATACAAGCCCTCTGAAGGTTATCAAATGTTTGACACACTTCAAAAGGATGTTTATCAAGAAACCCAAAAAGCCAAACCAAAGAAAAAAAAGAGCTTACCGAAAATATTGAAATACCTTTTGGGAACTACAATCATTGCAGGAATATGCCTGATTGCCAAAAAACCAATTAGTAAATTTTTTGCCCGTTTTAAAAAGAATTAGTTCTTTACTTCGAATTCTCTTAACTGCGTATATATAATTGGAGAAAATTCAGGAGTAGTAACAATATCTATTATTTTGTAAGAATTTGGCATATTAAGTAGTGATGGAGTAGAGATATGATAAACTCCGTCCTGCATTGATTCATAATTCACGTGAAAATGACCGGACAAAACAGCCAGTACATTTTGGTGCTTTGCTAAAATGTCACGATATTCTTCAACTTTATAAGTTTTGTGCGTTTTCAGACGATGTTCGTCACCTTTTGGATATACAACAGGGAAATGCTGGAAAATAATAACTTCGTGTCTTTTATTTTTTGTCAGCATTTTATCTACCCACTCAAGAGTATCTTTTTTGTAATATCCGGACGCTCCCGGTATAATCTCTTTTGCTCCGTTTACAGTCAAAAATACAAAACCATTTTTCTTAAACATGTAGTTAGGTTTTTTCTGTCTGAACCTTATATTTTCAGAGCGTAAAATTTCATAATACCTTGTACTTGACATATCGTTAGACTTATATACATCATGGTTTCCCAATACGATATAGTACGGATATTTTAATTTCTTTACTATTCTGACAAATTGTTTTAGATTCTGGCTATCTGCAGTATTAATGTTATCTCCTGTAAATACAACAAAGGAAATACCTTCTAAAGAGTTTATATCTGCTACAGCAGCCTTTAAAACATTTTGCGCATATTCAGAACCCGAAGAGAAGTGAGCGTCTGTAATTTGTACGAACTTTATATTTTCAGCATATACAGCTGAAACTGATAGTACAAACAACATAAAAAGACTTAATAAAAACTTCTTCATTCTGATTTCTCCCTTTTTTCATTATATCACAAAATTATTTTATATGATAAAATCAATTATTATGAGATTAGACAAATATTTAAAAGTTTCAAGACTAATTAAACGCAGAACTGTCGCAAATGAGGTTTCAGAAATGGGAAGAGTCTGCGTAAACGGAAATTGCGCAAAGCCTTCAAAACAACTAAAACCGGGAGATATTATCTCAATTGAATATGCTAATAAAATAGTAAAAGTAGAGGTTCTAAAAATCCCTACAGGGAATGTTACCATTCAGGAAGCCCCTGATTTATACAAAATAATAGAGTAGTAATTTATTAAGAATTATAAACTACAATAATGCTTGCATATTACAAGACTAGAAAATTTTGCAGTCTTTTTGTTTGTTGTATAATTATACTAATCGATTGTATTATACGAGGGAAAAATGAAAGTTATAAGACTTGAGGAGACTGAATCAACGAATACGTATGCCAAATCAAGAATTGAAGATTTGGAAGACAGATGCATTATTCATGCTTTGCGTCAAACAAACGGAAGAGGAAGGCTAAATCGTTCATGGGTAGATTTAGGTGAAAATAATTTATTTTTCTCTATAGTTTTAAAACCTTCAAATACTTTTAACAGTACTTATTCAAATATTACACAATATGCATCTGTTGTGTTGTGCAGAGTTCTAGGAAAATACGGAATTACACCAAAAGTAAAATGGCCTAACGACGTCATGGTTGATGGTAAGCGTAAAATTTGCGGAATTTTATCTGAAACTGTCATAGAAGGCGGAGTTTTAAAAGGGATTGTTTTAGGTATTGGTACAAATCTGAATGCAACTCAGGATAGTGTTGACAATATACCGGACAGAGTGGTTACGGCATTGAATCTGGAAATCGGAAAACCTGTAAATATGGATAAATTTTTAGATGAATTTCTTAGCGAATTTTTCAATAATTACGACCAATTTTTAGCTTTAGGATTTGAATACATAATGGATGACTACTTAAAAAGAAATTGCTTTTTGGAAAAAGATTTAAATGTCCAAGTATTAAACAGTGTAAAATCAGGTTTTGCAAAAGGCATAAACAAAAACGGAGAATTAATTTTACAAGATAAAGAAAATAAAGAATTAATATTAAACATAGGAGATATATTATGAACAATTTAGAAAACGGATTAGCGTTATTGTTGATTGGGATGGGATTTGTTCTGGCTTTTTTAACGTTGCTGATTGTTGGAATGATTATTATGTCTAAAGTAGTTCAATGGCTTAATAAATTATTTCCGGAAGCTGTGGAAGAAGTTAAAACAGCGGCAAAGAAAGTCAGCTCAAATGTTGATGAAGCAATTGCGGTTGCAATAGCTGCAATAATGGCTAAAAGAGGTTAAATATAATAATTATAATGAAAGGATATAAATATGAGTAAAAAACTGATTAAAGTTATGGATACGTCATTTAGAGACGGATTCCAATCAATTTTCGGGGCGAAAGTTCTGGTTGATGATTTTATTCCTGCATTACAGTCAGCTGTAGGGGCAGGTTTAAAGCATTTTGAAACAGCAGGTGGTGCAAGATTTCAGGCGCCGATATTTTTCTGTAATGAAAATGCTTTTGAAACAATGGATAAAATCAGAGAAGCTGTAGGACCTGATGTCAAATTACAATCTTTAGCAAGAGGGGTTAACGTTGTAGGTTTGAACTCTCAGCCAAGAGATGTTATTGATTTGCACGCAAAAATGTTTGCAAAACACGGCGTTAATGTTGTAAGAAACTTTGATGCTTTGAATGATGTTAATAACCTTATTGATTCTGCAAATTCCATTAAAAAATACGGAATGCAGCACGAAGTTACAATTACATTGATGGAACTTCCATACGGTTGTGAAGGTGCTCATGATGTTGCATTTTATGAAAGAGTTTTAAGAAGTATTCTTGATTCTGGATTACCTTTTGATTCTTTGGCTTTTAAAGATGCTTCAGGTACATCAAATCCTAGAAAAGTATACGAAACAGTTAAAATGGCTCGTGAAATATTAGGTGCGGATGCACATATTCGTTTCCACTCTCACGAAACTGCAGGTACAGGCTTGGCAGCTTATCTTGCAGCTTTAGATGGCGGAGCTGACGGAATTGACCTTGCAATGAAACCTGTTTCAGGCGGTACAGGTCAACCGGATATTATTTCAATGTGGCATGCTCTTAAAGGTACAGAATATGATTTAGGATTAGATATTAAGAAAATTATGGAAACAGAAGAAATCTTCAAAGAATGTATGAAAGATTATCCTATTTCCCCAATTTCTTTAGCGGTCAACCCTATATTAATTCAGGCTCCGTTACCTGGTGGCGCAACTGCTACTACTGTTAATCAATTAAAAGATATGGGTATGTTAGATAAATTCCCTAAATTGATTGCAAATATGAAAGAAGTTGTTGAAAGAGGAGGTTTTGCAACATCTGTAACTCCTGTTTCTCAATTCTACGCTCAGCAATCCTTCTTAAATGCAATATCTGAACATCCTTGGGATAAAGCTAATCCAGGGTATGCGAAAATGTTATTGGGATATTTTGGAAAAACTCCTTGTGAACCTGATCCTGAATTGGTTAAATGGGCGCAAGAACAAACCGGCTTAGAGCCTACAACTGAAAAAGTTGTTGATTTGAATGAAAAAGATCCTGAAAAAGGTATTAAAGCCGCAGAAGAAAGACTTAAAGCTGCAGGGCTTCCTGTTACTGATGAAAACTTATTCATAGCTGCAGCCTGCAAAGACGGAAACGTTGATAAAGGTATAGATTTCTTACTTGGCAAAGGTAAGGTTTCTGTTAATAAAGTTTCAGCCGACGTTGCAAAAGCCGAATCTTCTTCAGATGATTCTAACGGATATACAGTAACAGTTAACGGTAAAAAATATGCCGTTGCTTTGGAAGGTTCAAAAGCTGTAGTTAACGGCAAATTATATGACTTTAGTGTTAAAAACGGAATTGAAGCAAAAGCTTCTACTCCTGGAGAAGGAACACCGGTTAAAGCTGCATTACCTGGTAATGTATTGAAAGTTTTAGTTTCCGAAGGTGATACTATTTCTGAGGGTGATGTAATTGCCGTTGTTGAAGCTATGAAAATGGAAACAGAAATTAAATCACCTGTTTCCGGTACAGTAAAATCTGTAGATATAGAAGTAGGTAATAAAGTCCAAAACGGACAAGTGTTGGTTACAATCGGTTAGGAGGCTATAGATGGAAATTACAGAAGGTTTAATAAATCTATGGCAAAATACCGGTATTTATAATCTTATTTTGTCTCCGGATCCGAATATGCATGGGTTTGAACAATTCCTGCATGTTTTTGGACATCCGATAATGCTATTAATTTGTTTATTCTTATTATGGCTTGGAATAAAGAAACAGTACGAACCATTATTGATGGTACCGATTGCATTTGGGGGGATTTTATCAAATATTGCATTTTTAGACCCATCAGAGTCAATCGCAGGGCCAAACGGATTTTTAGGAATTATCTTTGCGTTTGGTATTGATAAAGGCTTATTCCCATTAATAATATTTATGGGTGTAGGTGCAATGACAGATTTTGGTCCGTTAATTGCCAACCCTAAAACAGCATTATTAGGTGGGGCTGCTCAGTTTGGTATTTTTGGAGCTTTATTGATGGCTTTATGTCTGTTTGGGTTCACATTACCTCAGGCAGGTGCTATAGGTATCATTGGCGGTGCTGATGGTCCTACATCAATTTATGTTACAAGAGCATTAGCCCCGGAATTGCTTGGTGCAATTGCAGTTGCGGCATATTCATATATGGCATTGGTTCCTGTTATTCAACCGCCGATAATGAAATTGTTAACAACTCAAAAAGAACGTGTTATTCAAATGGAACAATTAAGACCTGTTTCTAAAAGGGAAAAAATTGTATTTCCTCTGATTGTTTTGTTTATGTGTATAATCTTGTTACCTTCGGCTTGTCCTTTGGTTGGGGCATTCACATTCGGTAATTTATGTAAAGAATGTGGTGTTGTTGACAGATTATCAGACACTATGCAAAATGCATTAATTAATATAGTTACAATCTTTTTAGGTTTAACTGTTGGTTCAAAATTATCAGCAGATCACTTTTTGACAGTTCAGACCTTATTCATTCTTGTACTTGGTATTTTGGCATTCTCTTTTGCAACAGGTGCAGGTGTGTTGATGGCTAAATTAATGAACTTATGGGAAATCATTGCAGCTAAAATAGCTAAACGTGAACCAAAATTGATTAACCCGTTAATTGGTTCAGCAGGTGTTTCTGCTGTTCCTATGGCTGCTCGTGTTTCAAACAAAGTAGGGTTGGAATACAATTCGCAAAACTATTTGTTAATGCACGCAATGGGACCGAATGTATCTGGTGTAATCGGTTCTGCAGTTGCCGCAGGTATTTTATTAGCATTGTGCAAATAATAATTTATATAGTAAATAAAAGGGCAAGATTTATTTCTTGCTCTTTTTTATTTACCAATACAAAAATGATCAAAAATATTATCTAATATTTCATCGGTTATTACTTCACCCGTAATTTCATCTAATGCAAGAAGTGCGGATTTTAAATCTATATAAATCATATCCTGAAGTTCATTTACCTGTGCTGCCTGCAATGCTCTTTCAAGGCTTTCTTTTGCTCTGATTAAACAGGTTTGCTGACGTTTATTGGTAACAAATTCAAGATTTTCCGGTGACAAATCTAATACTAAAGATTTGATTTTTTCTTTTAATTCTTTTAAACCTTCTTTTGAAGTCGCAGATAATTTTAATGCTTCTGTTACAAGCTCTGGTTTGTCTGTAATATCAATTTTATTTGCAATTATCAAATGTTTTTTATCTTTTATAATTCGGTAAATTTCATCATCTTCTTTTGTATAACCGATACTTGCATCATACAAAAATAATACAAGATCCGCTTCGGAAGCTGATTGCTTTGAATATTCAATACCAATTTCTTCCACTTTATCAACATTCGCATCCCGAATTCCTGCGGTATCAATTAAAGTTACAGGCAACCCCAAATCAATATTTTCCTTAATGACATCCCTTGTAGTTCCTGCAATATCAGTAACAATTGCACGATTTAAATTTAATAAAGCATTAAACAGTGAAGATTTACCTACATTGGGTCTGCCTACGATTGCAATTTTAATTCCCTGTCGCAAAATATCAGAGGACTTTGCACCTGCCAGTACTTTGTCTATTTCTCCAAGTATGTGTTTAAAATTTTCTATTAAATAGTTATAATCAGGTTCTTGTACATCTTCGGGAAAATCAATACCTGCAACGATTCTTGAGCTAACCTCAAATAACACAGAACGAATATCTTTTATTTTTTGTCCTAAAACACCTGAAAGATTTTTGGCAGATTGTACCGCGAAATCTGAGGTTTTGGAATGAATTAAATCGTCTACGGCTTCAGCCTGAGATAAATCCATTCTTTTATTTAAAAATGCTCTTTTAGTAAATTCACCTCGTTCCGCCATTCTTGCACCGTTATTTAAAACGATATCAAGTATATTTTGGACTACATGAACACCACCGTGACACTGAATTTCAATAACATCTTCTCCTGTATAACTTCTTGGAGCTTTGAACGGCAGAACTATAACTTCATCTATTTTTTTATTATTATCAAGTACCCAGCAATGACAAATTCTTCCTGATGGAAAATCATTTTTATCGCTGATTTTAGTGATAATTTCAAAAGATTTCTCGCCGGATATTCTTATAACCCCAACACCACCGGTTCCAAAAGGTGTGGATATTGCGGCAATTGTATCAAATTCGTTTATAATATTCATATCGTAATTATACTATGAACAAATTTATTATATTGACAACAGATTACTTATGGATTATTAAAAGATTATGATGAAAGAAACAAAAGACGGAATTGTTATAAATATTAAAATTTCACCAAATGCAAAGAGAAATGAAATCATTGTATCTGAAACCGAAACAAAAATAAAAATAACAGCTCAACCAATAGACGGAAAAGCAAATAAATCACTCATAGAATATTTATCCAAAGAATTCAAAATCCCTAAGACTTATATTGAAATTATAAAAGGTGAAACTTCTAAAGAAAAAACCATTCTTTTCAGAACAACCGACGAAGAAAAATTAATAAAACTTAAAAATATTTTTTCAAAATAGCAAAATATATTTTTTAAAGGTTTAATACCTGCGTATAACTCTTGAAAGGAAACAATATGAATTTAAGTATCAGACAAAAACCTCTTATTGAAAGAGCCTACACAAAAGAGGGCAATGAGTACTATAAATCCAATATGGGTAAATTTGTTGCCAAAACTTCAGTAGGTGCAGGAGCAGTATTTTTAGCATCAGAAATAGCATATAAAGCAGGCAAAAACGGATATATAAAACTTCCGAAAGCAGATGCTGTTAAAAACACTTTTAAAGGGGCAAAAGATGGCATTTTGAATCTTTCAAAAAAAGTTAAAATGCCTGATTTTAAAGCAATTGGCAAAAAGATTGCAGATTCCGCAAAAAGTATCAAACTTGGTAAAATGAAAAAATCTCTAAAAAAAGCCGGAGATAAAGTTTTATCATTTGTAGAAAAACATCCTGTAATTACGGGTAAAGTCCTCAAATTTGCAGGAGCTGCAGCAATAATTTTACTTGCTGGTGCCGGAATTGATGCTATAGTAAACAGAAACAACGCTAAAAAAGCAGATAAATAACAGACTTTACTTTTTAACTAAAATCAAGTAGAATAGTCTTAAGGAAAAGAAAATGTTAAAAATTAATTTACAAAAACATCATCATTCTCATATCAACCCGCAGAGGTTGTAGAATTGTTGATGCGCTTGTAAATGAAATAATCAATTCTCAAAAACAACCTCTTCGGGATTATTAAGCGTATGAGGTTGTTTTTTTTAGTAGAATTGAGGAAATATAAATGACAATAACAAGTATAATATCAGCCATAGGAAATAATAGCAGCGTTTATCCCTTAATTTTAAGGGATTGTGGAATAGAAGTTCCGAGCAAAATCTACATTACGCGAAAAGAAAATCTTAAAGAATCAAAACAAAAAGCAAACGATGCGACAAGAGAAAAATTTATAGATGAATACGCAACTTCAGCTGTTTGGTTGGGAGGAATTCCTTTGACTGAAAAAATAGGAGATAAATTTATATCAAAAAAGGGTTTTAATCCTTTAGTCAGTATCAAACTATACAAGGAAGAAGAGTTCCAGGGTCTTGAATATAATATCAAAAAATTCAAAAATTTAGCCCCTGAAGCCGTAAAAGATTTGGAAAAAGTTTTGGCAAACAAAACGGCTTATCAAAAAATGACGGCAAACAAATTTATCGCAGCAATTTCAATTCCTATTTTATTGATGGGTTATATACTTCCAAAATCAAATTTTGCACTAACACGAATGATAAAATCTAAACGCAGAGAAGAAGAAAAAGTTACTCAAAAATTAACTCGCCCATCAATAGAATCATTTACTTCAAGACAGAAACAAAATATCAGTTTTGGTTCAAATATAATGTCTACTATCGCAAACTTTAAAACAGTAGATAAAATGGCGCTTACGGACGGAGGCTTGACAGTAGGAAGAGTCGGAACCTCAAGAAACAAAGACGAAGCTTACGTGAATGCTTTTAGAATGTTAGGTTCTATGTTTTTAAATTTTGTAGCCCCGAAATATATTGCCAAAATTCTTGATTCAACTGCGAACAAATTATTCAAAATAAATGTAAATCTTGATCCGCTCATTATGGAAAATGAAGAATTTATTGACGCGATAAAAAATAATAAAATAAACCTTCCAAAATCAAGTGCAGCTAAAGATTTATTTGAATTTATTGACTCTAATCCAAAAAGTTTATTCTGTAAATTTGCGCAGCAAAGTGAAATTATTACATACCTTGAAAACGGAATAAGAGACCCAAGAAAATACATCGATATTAAGAAATTAACCGCATTCAAAAAAGAATTTGAAACATTTATAGAAAGCGCAAAAAACTCAAAAAGTATTTATAATTTCACCCGCAAGGCTAAATTTATAAAATGCGGAAATATTATTGCAAACATTGCCATTAGCAGCTCATTATTGGCTATTGTATTACCTAAACTTCAATATAGTTTTAATAAACTCGTAACCGGATCATATTCAGATCCGGGACTGAGAGATAAATAAATTATAGCCTTTTCAAATCTCAGAAATTGTAGTATAATCACAATAAGAGTTTATAAGGAGAGAATAATGGGATATAAAATCTTAGCAAAGAAAGAGATTTGTCCTAATCAATATGAAATAACGGTTGAAGCGCCTTATGTTGTACGCAATGCGAAGGCAGGACAATTTATAATTTTCAGGGTTGAAGAAGAAGGGGAAAGAGTACCATTAACAATAGCAGATGTTGATAAAGAAAAAGGACATCTTACACTTGTATTTATGGCCGTAGGCTATTCAACCAAGAAATTATCACAATTAAATGTCGGAGATGAACTTGTTGATATCGTAGGGCCTCTGGGCAAGCCAACACACATTAAAAATTACGGAACAGCAGTTTGCGTAGCAGGTGGATACGGAGCCGCCCCGTGTTATTTAATATCAAAAGCACTTAAAGATGCAGGCAATAAAGTTTACATGATCGCAGGTGCAAGAACTAAAGATCTTCTTTTCTGGGAAGACAAAATGAAAGAAGCCTGCACTCAACTCTATCTCACAACAGATGATGGATCTTACGGTATTAAAGGCTTTGGAACAACAGTATTAAAAGAAATAATCGAAAAAGAAAAAGTAGATTATGTTATTGCTGTTGGGCCTATGCCAATGATGAGGGCTGTTGCAGAGTTAACAAGAGATAAAGGAATCTATACAGAAGCAAGCATGAATCCAATAATGGTTGACGGAACAGGAATGTGTGGAGCCTGCAGGGTTACTGTTGGAGGTAAAACTAAATTTGCCTGTGTTGACGGTCCGGATTTTAATGCACATGAAATAGATTTTGATGAGGTTATTAACCGTACAAAAATTTATAAAGATCAAGAACACAAAAGAGATGAAAATTGTAATTTATTAAAACAAAAATAACATTAGGGGGTTAAAATGGCTAAAAACGATATTCTTGTATGTCCGCTAACAAGTATCGGCACCGGTATTGATATGGTTTGTTCCGAAAATAAATGTGCATGGTATGTTCCAAGTGTAAAAAAATGCTCAATGTATCTAATTGCATATAATGCACTTTTAGATGCTAATAAAAAACAAAGAGAAAACAAAGCTTAATAACTAAGAGGTAAACACAATGCTTAAAATAGCTCTTTGTGTAAAACAAGTTCCGGATACAACAGATATTAAATGGAGTGAAAATAATACTATTCAACGAGAAGGAGTTGAAAGCATTATAAACCCTTATGATGTATACGCAGCAGAATTTGCTCTTAATCTTAAAGAAGCGCTTAAAGATGCTGAAATAACCGTTTTTACAATGGGGCCTCCTCAGGCTTCAGATATGCTGAAGCAACTAATTTCCATTGGTTGTGATAAAGGAGTTTTAATAACAGATCGCAAATTCGCAGGGGCAGATACCTATGCAACAGGATTAACCATTTCAAGCGCAATAAAAAAAGAAATGCCGGACTTTGATTTAATTATTTGCGGTCAATTTGCTGTTGATGGAGATACTGCACAAACAGGACCTTGTATTGCAAACTTCCTTAAAATTCCACAGGTTACATACGTTGAAAAATTTGAAAAATCAGATTTTAACTCCATAGAATTATATCGTCAAATGGAAGACGGAATAGAAAAGGTCAAAGTTAAATTTCCGGCATTAATATGTGTTTTACAGGATTTTTTTGAACCCCGCAGACCACTTATTAATGGTATTAAATTCGCATCAAAACAAGAAATTAAAATTTGTACTATGGAAGACATTGGATTAACTCCAGAAGTTTGTGGTCTTAAAGGTTCTCCGACATATGTCAGCAAAGCTTTTAGAAATCAAACAAAACACAATGCTCAAAAGTATGAACTGCCAGTAGAAGAAAGCGTAAAAATATTAAACGAAAAAATTAGTGAATGCAAAAATTCTCAAAAAGGAGAGCAAAATGCCTAAAGACGAAAACTCCGGAATTTTAATATATGCACAAATTACAAGAGAAAGATACATTCACACTGTATTTTTTGAGCTAGTAGAAAAAGCCAGAACATTATCACAAAAACTCGGTGGAGTTGATGTTAGTGCAGTAATTTTTGCGAATCCTCAAAATATCGAGGGAGCAAAATCGGCCTTTAACAATATGGGAGTAAATAAAGTATATTTCTTTGATAATGAGAAGTTAGAGACATATTCAACAGATCTTTATAGCACACTATTGGTAGATTTGGTTAAAAGAACAAAACCTGAAATATTACTTATTGGAGCAACAAACCAGGGAAGAGACCTTGCACCAAGAATTTCAAGCGAATTACATACAGGCTTAACAGCAGACTGTGTTGATTTAGATATAAATGAAAACGGTTTGCTTGCCGCAACCAGACCGACCTTTGGCGGACAACTTATGGCAACAATATTATGTAAAAAATATCCCCAAATGGCTACAATAAGACCTAATGTATTTAAAGTACATAATGTTGATGCATATACAGATACAGAATTTGTAGAACAAAGCACTCAACTAATAGAAAATATAGAGAGTAATGTAGAATTACTGGAATTTAGAAAAACAGTTGAAAATGTAATAAATGACCTTGATAACGCAGAGATAATAGTCGCAGGTGGTATGGGATTAAAAAATAAAAAGGGGTTTGAATTATTAAAGCAATTTGCTGATAAAATCGGAGGTTCTGTCGGGGCAACAAGAGCAGCTGTAGAAGCAGGTTTGGCACCTCAAAGTACACAAATTGGTCAAACTGGTAAAACTGTTCATCCTAAATTGTACATTGCTTGTGGCATATCAGGAGCAATTCAACACACTGTAGGAATGGATAGTTCTGATTATATAATAGCAATAAATAATGATAAAAATGCACCAATATTTGACATTGCGGATACTGGAATTGTCGGAGATGTTTTCGAAATTATTCCAAAATATTTAGAGCTCTAGGAATTTCGCTAAAACTATTGACATTCCATATTTATCAGATAGAATGAGAATACATCAGACAATTGTTTTGGAGGAGTGCCAGAGCGGTTGATCGGAGCGGTCTTGAAAACCGTCGTACGTGCGAGCGTACCGTGGGTTCGAATCCCA
>CACXDL010000033.1 GCA_902766395.1 uncultured bacterium | reverse complement strand
TTTGTACTATCATATAAGATACAAATTTTAATTTACCGAAACTGACAGAAATCAGATTGATTTTCAAAACACATAGGCTTTACAAGGAAATAGTCGTATAAACATTATTTCGGAAATCGGAGCAAATCGGGAACAAAGTAGGAAATCTGAATAAAAATTGTTTCAGATATTGAAATTATGAATATATTTTGTTATAATAAAAATATAGTAATATATGTTGACAATTGGAGGAAATAATATGCCGACTTCACATTCATCTTATGAATATATCTCTCATAAAATAATGTCTATGAAAAATATTTATCCATCATTGAGAAATAAGCCTGATGAATATGTTTTTTCTGCCTTGTGTATAAAATCAAACTTGTACAAAAACCCCGCTCTTATTCTTAATGAAAGTGATTTTGAAGAATTTATAGTAGATGGACAATATGATGGTGGTGTTGATATATTATTAAATGATCCAAATTCCGAAAACTCTGACCTTATAATTGCACAATCAAAATTTCATCAGAGTATTACTTTTGATGATGTACAAAACGCTATTCTGAAAATGGCACTGTTTTTTAAAGATATGCAAAATGGTCATTATGAGCAAGTAAATGAAAATGTTCAAAGGAAATTTATTTCACTTAATTCTGAATTAGGTGAAGATTCAAAAATACATTTTGTTGTATATACAAGTGCTCCTCAATCTGGAATCAGGCGTGACAGATTAAATAAAAAATTATGTGAGCAATTTCCTGAAATGAATAATGTTGAGTTATCTCTATTATTTGCATCAGATATTGAAGAAGAAATAAAAGAATCTGAATCAAGGCGACCTACTGTTGAAAGTGGAAAAATTACAATAGATAAAGCAAATAATTGTTTATGGTATGAAGATATAGCGGCTATTGTGAATGTTTCAGCTTTTTCTATAAAACAGTTGTATGCACAACATAATACAAATTTGTTATCTCGTAATTTAAGATACCATGTTAAAGGAAGAGAAATTGATAATGCAATAAGAGATACTATAAGAGATAATCCTGATTCATTTTGGTTAAAAAATAACGGTATTACAATTATTTGTGACGATTTTCGAATAAGTGGCAAAGAGATTCATCTTCATAATTTTTCCATAGTTAACGGTGGACAAACTACATACATGATACATAGAAATCCTTTAATTGATAATAATCATGATTTGTATTTTCCATGTAAGATTATTCAAATAATTGGAGAAACTGAAGATGAAAAAAATGCTTTTAGTCTTTCGATAGCAAAAGCAACAAATTCGCAAAAAGCTATAAAGCCTGTTGATTTAAAAGCAAACTCTCCTGAACAAGTTAGATTTGCACAAGCAATGAGAGAAGTCGGAATTTATTATCAAACAAAGAGAGGAGAAACTGTTCCAACATCTTTTAGAATACCTTATTTGAATACAGATTTGTTAGAAGTTGGTAAACTTTGTTTGGCCGCTGTTTTTCAAGTGCCAGGTAAAAGTAGACAAAAACCAGTATCTCTTTATCAAGAAAAGTACTATCAACCTATTTTTAATAATAATCAATCTCAGATTGCTAAAATTTGTAAAGAACTTTTGTATATTGATAATTATTTTAGAAAAATATTTAAATATGAGTTTTATAGAGAAAATAAAGGAAAACCAGATGAACAGACAAGAGTTAATTTCGCTAATAATGCAAGAACTATTTGTATTGCATTTGTTGCATTTTCAGCAAGATTTAGGCAAAATAATATTAATGAACAAGATCTTTCTCCTATTTTCAGACGTGGATATTCATTTGAAAGTGTATCAGATGAACTATATGGAACATTTAAAAATCTTGGTGATATTAAGTATCTTATTAAACCTGATATATTTAATAATAAAAATGAATATGATAATGTATTGAAAAAACTATTTGGTGTAATTATTGAAGCTGGAATTACTAATTATGTTATCGAATGCCGCTTTGATGCATCATTAAATTCATCAAATTACTTAAAAAAAGATCAAAACTATTACAGTATTTTAAGTTCACAATGGTTTAGAATAAAGGAAGATATAAATAAGATTTTCGATGAAATAGGAATGTAACAAAACAAAAGGCATTTGCTGTTACAAAAACAGTAAGTGCCTTTATTATTTTTGAAGGAGGTGAAACAAATGGAAATGTTGTTCTTTGTTATAGGCTTTGCAGTGACATTGTTTACTGTATTGCTCATTGAAAAATGTATCTGAATATTGAAAGGAGTTTTTATAATGATTGGTTTCTTAACGGCAATAGCAACTAAAACAGCTATCAGTATGTTCTTACA
>CACXDL010000032.1 GCA_902766395.1 uncultured bacterium | reverse complement strand
TTTTCCGGCGTCGATGTGGGCAGCAATACCAATGTTTCTAATTTTTTCTAGTGGAGCTGGTCTTCCCATTTTTCTTTTCCTTCTTTTATCTGTAATGTGTACTACTTTTGCTATTTATTATATATGTCAGACTACAAGCCGACAAACTAGCATACAAAAATTATCGCATAAACATAAAATTTTTCAAATAACAGTCCTGTTTTTGTAACAAAATATGATTTATTCCCAATAATTAAAAGCAAATTATATTTTTTCGTATTTTGTATTAAAATATAAAAATGTAAAGGAGAAAATATTATGGCAATTGCACCTATTAAAAGCGGTTTAAATAAAATGAAATATTGGGAACCAGTTATAGGTCATGTAAAACCTAATTGTAATCGTAAAGATTTATGGACGTTGATAGAAACAAAACCTGATTTTTTTGAAAATTCAGAAAAATATGTAAAAACAGGAGTTGAAGAAATCGAAATGTATGGACATCCTAATCCACATTTTTCATCAGAAAATGTTGATTGGAAAAGTCTAGATTTTGATGTTAAAATATAAATTTAAACATAAAATTTTTCAAACACATATTGATTTCTTGTTACAAAAAAAAAAGATACAGAATTAAAATTCTGTATCTTTTTTTACTTTCAATATCATATTATTGAGCAGGATACTTTGCAAATAGATCATCTACCATATTTGAAATTTCTTTTGCTTCAGTTCTTTTAGCTTCTTCTGCTGCAGCTTTTTCTATTTCACGAGCATCTAAATATTGGATCATTTTTGCATCTCTTTCAGGTCCATAACTGCTTGCACTTACTATATCGGCATAAGCTTTTTTTGCAGCTTCCTTATTTGCAAGTTTTATACATCCGTCATAAGTACTGCCTGGCTTTAAATCTCCTGATTCGCGGCCTGCCCATGTTGCCTTGAAATGCAAAAATTCATCATATGGTTCTTTTACGCAAAAAGATCCGCCTTTATATTGGTTAGCATACGGTGAAACAATAGTGCGAGCACCACCTTCTCCTATTTCAAGATGATAATATTTTGTATCTTTTATTGCTTCACCCATTTTTTGTAACTGTTCTACTTCTTTACGAGTCATTTTTTTTAATGCATCTACTGCTTCCGGTTTAATTCTTAATGCCATTCCAAAATTTTGGTTTGAATAATTGTTGCTAATTTGCATAAAATTACGTTCCTTTCATTTATACACTTCACTATATTTGCAATCATATAAAGCGCACTAAAAACAAAAATTGACTAATTTTAATCATGCTATTTACAAAAATTAATATTTTATATTCCAACACTTAGACCGGCACAAAGATTTATTGATTGACCTGTAATACCTTTTGCATCATCTGATATTAAATATTTTATCAAACCTGCAACTTCTTTAGGTTCTACAAAACGACGCTGAGGAATACAATCAAGAATCTCTTCCTGACTAAATTCACTCACATTTATTGAATCTTTACCAAGTTCAGTATCAACCCAGCCCGGGTTAATTGTATTTACTGTTATTCCATACTGAGCAAGTTCCAAGCCTGTTGCCTTTGCAAAACCGATTAAGCCTGCTTTAGTTGCAGAATACAAACTTGCATTCGCTTCTCCCATAACACCTGAAATTGAACCAATATTTATAATTCTTCCCCATTTTTGTTCTTTCATATAAGGAATTGCACGCCCTGATAAGTACATCGGAGCTTTCAGATTTACTGCAACAATATGGTTTAATTTGTTTAATTTAATATTATCTGCAGCAGAATAAATATATTCGCCTGCATTATTTATAAGCACATCAATTTTATTTTCAACAATAAAATCCCCTAATTTTGCAACATCATATTCAACAGATAAATCACAGACACAATAACTCTTCGGTTTTAACTCCTGCAAAGCTTTTTCATTTCTCGCAGAAACATAAATATTGCCATGCTTTTTCAGCTCTTGAGCAATTGTACGACCTATTCCTTTTGATGCACCCGTAACTAATATATTCATTTTTTTATTCCTATAAGTTTTTGTACAATATATGATGCCATAAAAATACCCGAACATGAAGCAACAAATGGAGTTGAAGATGGAATAATTTTATTAAATTCTATATTTTCACCGTTTTTAGTTGTTATTTTTTCATGTTCGGTTATTTTTTCTTGCGAGAATGGTATTTCTCTGCTGCAAACAAAAGTTATCCCTTCTGTTATATTATGCTTTTTCAATTGATAAATTACATTTGATACAAACGGCGCATTTCTGTTTTCGACATCCTTTAAATCTGCAATATACAGTTTTGTCGGATCAATTCGATTACCGGCACCCATTGAGCTGATAACAGGAATTTTATTTTCATAGCAACTTACTAAAAGATTAATTTTTGAACGCATTGTATCAATAGCATCAGCAACATAATCACAGCCACAGATAATTTCATTGTTATTCGTATAAAAATCATCTACAACATTCAAGTTAATTTCCGGATTGATATCTTTTAATCTTTTTTCAAATAATTCGGTTTTTTGCACACCCACAGTGGAATTTAGAGCAATAATCTGCCGGTTTACATTAGATACCGAAACTTTATCAAAATCAACAATAGTTAAATTTCCTACTCCGGATCTTGCAAGAGCTTCTGCACAAAAACCTCCGACACCACCCAAACCAAAAACTGCAACATGCTTTGCGGCTAAGGATTTTTGATTTTTTTCACCCCAATACAGAGTATTTCTTGAAAATAATTCATCATTCATAGCTAAATTATAACCTAAACAAAGCTTCAAATATACCCTCTGAATATGTCGGATGGGCAAAGCAAACTTCTTTTAATTTGTCCGTGCTTATATTATTTTGCATTGCAATTACTATTTGTTGAATAAGAGAAGACGCTTCTGCGCTTACAATATGTGCTCCGATTATTTTATTATTTTGAGATAAAATCTTAATAAAACCTTCTGTTTCTCCGTCACATTGTGCTTTACCAAGAGAGGACACCAAAAGATTTGATTTCTTATAATCTTGACCTTCTACATCTTGTTCCCTTTTACCAACCCAGGCTATCTCAGGGGTTCCATATACAACCGAAGGAATTAAATCTTTTCTCATAGAGATATTTTCAACCACATTAAGAGCTTGTTTTGAAGCATAATGTGCAAGCTGAATTTCGCCTGAAACATCACCTATATAAGAAACACCCCCTACAATATCAACACTGTTCGGTGTTCTGCCAACACACACCAAAACCTTTTCAGGGCATATTATTTCACCGTTTGAAAGGGTTATCTTTTTATTTTCAATTTTTTCAACACAAGTTTCAAGATGAAATTTAATTTTTTCAAATTTGAAAATTCTTTCAACCCTTTTTGATACTTCAATATCAGCCAAAGGTAACAAATGAGATGCAAGTTCAACAATTGTCGTTTCTACTCCGAAATTTGAAAAAATTCTTGCCCATTCTATACCGATAGCACCACTTCCGACTATTAAAATACTTTTTGGAAGGCTTTCCAAATTCAAAATATCATCCGAAGATAACAAAAATTCATGATCAAATTCCAATCCTTTTACCAAACGCGGAGAAGATCCAATTGCACAAATAATTTTACCGCAATTATATATAATACCTTCTGCCTCTATTTCATTTGAAGATACAATTTTAGCTTCTGATTTTATAACCTCAATTTTTGCATTTTTAAATGCAAGTTCAAGACCTTTTCTCAGCCGTTCCACTGTTTGGTTTTTACGCTCTATAACCTTATTATAATCAAGCTTTACATTTTCTGCAGTTAACCCAAATTGTTGTGAATTTTTTATTTTTTTATAGAGTTCAGAGGAATGCAAAATGGATTTTGTCGGGATACAACCTTTATTTAAACAAACCCCGCCAAGATTATCTTTTTCAAAAATAACAACTTTTTGTCCGTTTGCAGCGGCATGCAAAGCCGCAGTATATCCGGCAGGTCCTGCACCTATCACACCTAGATCATAAGAATTTCCCATAATACCCCTTATCTTGTATAAACTCTTGGCAAACGAACTTTTAATCTGCAAGTTAATTCATAATTAATTGTATTTAATATCTTTGCCCATTGGTCAATAGATTTGTTTTCATCAAGCAAAGTTATAACATCTCCTTCTTTTGCCTCGACATCAGTGATGTCAAACATCATTTGATCCATTGTTATATTTCCAACCTGAGGAACCTCAACCCCATTAAGCTTTCCGGTAATTTTATTTGATAATAACCTCGGAACACCGTCAGCATAACCTAACGGAACAGTCGCAATTGTTCGTTCGCCTTTTGCAGTATATGTATGGCAATAACTTATTCCTTCACCATTTTTGGCTTTATGAATATTTACTATTCTGCCCTTTAAAGAAATCAATTGTTTTAAATCAGGTTTCCTGAATTCAACATCTTCAGGGAAATCAGGGTACAAACCATAAAGCGAAATCCCTATTCTTCTCATATTTGAATTTGGTTTGTCGTAACAAATTGTTCCTGCTGTATTTAAAATATGTAGTAATAAACCTTCTGTATTAACCTTATCTACTACACTATCCCACCTTTTAAACTGTTCCTGAGTTTTATCTGATTCTTCAGCAGCCGCAAGGTGAGTAAATATGCCTTTAAAATCAACATAATCTGCTTGTTGCACTCTTTTAATATAATCAATTGCTTCATCAGCTCTGACACCTATTCTGTTCATCCCTGTATCAATCTTTACATGAACTTTTGGTTTTAATCCTGTTCTTTGATAAGCATCTTTACAAGCCTTTAAATGCTCTTCAGACCATATTGAAATACTTATATCATTTTGAACTGCACTTTCTATAGCCCAAACCGGAACTGCACCAAGTACCAATATATCTGATTTTATTTTAGCCTCTCTTAAGTCATATCCCTCGTCAATAGATGCAACTCCAAGCATATCTACACCACTTGCTAAAATAGTAGGAGCAAGCATTACGGCTCCATGACCATATGCATCTGCCTTAACTACCCCCAGTAATTTTACACCCTGAGGAACATTTTTTTTGATTTCTTTAATATTATGTTCCAGGTTTGAAATATTTATTTCTACCCAGGCGTCTCTGTGAATATTAACATTTGTCTGACGAGTGTTTTTCATTTCTTTTAAAGTATAAGACAAAATAAACACATGAGCAAATTCATTCAAACATCTGATACAACCCGGGGGAAATTATGCTAATATATATTATGAAATATGGGGAGATTTTAATGGAAAATGTAATTAATATTTTAAAATATATTTGGAATTTACCGGCAAACATAATTGAACCTATGGAATTTTTGCCTGAGTTTATTAAAGATCCTTTAATAGACACTATTGGCCTGATTCCATTTTTATTCATAATTTTTGTTTTAATAGAAGTTATTGAACAATATTTCACAAAAAAAAGACACTTGTTTGTATTTTTTATAAAGAAAGTAGGACCACTATTTGGAAGTTTATTTGCATCTATTCCGCAGTGTGGCTTTTCTGTAATTGCAAGCACAGTTTATACTCGCAGACTTTTAACAAGAGGAACACTGATTTCTGTTTATCTTGCAACTTCAGATGAAGCAATTCCCGTACTTTTAACTTACCCACAAAAAGCACCTATTATTTTACCAATTATTCTGATCAAAATAATTGTTGCAATAATTGTCGGATATATTGTTGATTTGATTGTTACATATCAGGCAAAAGAACCGGAAATAAAACAAACCCAAGAAACTGTTTCTGAAGAAATTAAACATGAGGAAGGCTGCTGCCATCATCATTTGGTCAACGCCACGAAAACAAAAGATTTTTGGCTGCATCCTCTAAAACACACATTAAATATATTTATATTTATATTACTGATTTCAATTGTACTCGCATTTGTCTTGTCAAGAGTCAAAACAGAAGAAACACTTGCAAAATATTGCCTTATGAATTCACCGCTGCAGCCATTTATGGCATCCGTTATAGGGTTGATTCCTAATTGTGCGATATCTGTCATGCTTACGATGCTGTTTATAAAAAACACTATTAGTTTTGGATCATTATTAGCAGGCCTGTGCACATCAGGGGGCTTAGGTATTTTGGTTTTACTAAGACGCAACGGAGACAAAAAAGATACCGTAATTATACTTGCAACTTTAGTTATTATCGGTACAATAATCGGTTTATTATTTCAATATAACGTCTTTAATATAAATAATATTTTTTCGTTTATTGGTATAAAACTATAAATATTTACACCGAATAAGGATTTATATGGTTCAAAAATCTGAAAAATTTATTAAAGCATTTGAATTGCATCAACAAGGAAAACTTACAAATGCAAGAGATTTGTATAATGAAATTCTAAATGAAGACCCTGAAAATCATGAAATACTTGATCTGCTTGGGGTTTTGTACATGCAGGCCGAAAAATATGATGAAGCACAAAAATATATTAAAAAAGCCATTGAAATACATCCTGAAATATACTATCTTGAAAATTTAGCAAAATTATATTTCCAGACTAAAAATTTTGAAAACGCAATAGAAATATATGAATTACTGGTCAAAATAAAACCTGATAATTATGACAATTGGTTTAACCTTGCAATAGCCTATAAAAATAATAAAGATTGGGAAAAATCAAAACAGGCATATTACAAAGCAATTGAAATTAATCCTAAAAGCCACGAATCATATTTTAATTTGGCATATCTTTGTTTTAATGAAAATAATACACAAGGCGCAATTGACTGCTACAAAAAAGCACTGGAAATAAACCCAAACGATTGGGAAGCAACATATTTTTTATCACTTGCATACATGCAAAATAAAAATTACACAGAAGGGCTGAAATGCTTTGAACAGAGATTATGCAAGCAAAGCGCAATAGTTTCACAGGAAAAAACATATCCGAATCTTATGAAAGAAAAACCAATGTGGAAAGGGGAAGACCTGAAGGATAAAATATTATATACATACTACGAAGCCGGTTTTGGAGATGTTTTAATGCTTTATCGCTTTATGCCGGAATTGGTTTCAAAATGTAAAAAAGTTATTTTTAAACCACAAAAAGAACTTGTGCCACTATTGCGTGAAAATTCTTATGGTGCTGAAATAATGGAATACTATGATAACGAAACCAAAATGAATTTTGACTATCACATACCTTTTTTAAGCGTACCGCTAATCTTAGGCAAAACAGAAAAAACAATGTTTATCCACCACGATGATGGATACCTGAAAGCCAATCCTGATAAAATCAGAAGGTTTAAAGAAAAATATTTCAATAATAATAAATTTAAAATTGGAATTAAATGGCAGGGAAACACATATTATGATCTGGAAAGAGTGTTGAGAATTCAGGACTTTTTCAGACTGTTCAAAATCCCCAATACGCAATTTTACTCCTGTCAAACTTTTGAAGGCTCGGAAGAATTTGAAAAAATTAGCACAGAATATAACGTTGTAAATCTGGCTCCGGAATTTACTGATTTTTCTCAGACTGCAGCGGCTATTGAGAATATGGATCTCATCATCTGTAATGACACTTCACTTGCGCATCTTGCAGGAGCGATGAAAAAGCCTTGCTGGATATTATTACCACATGTTTATAACTGGAGATGGCATAATGATATTTCAAAATGTGATTGGTACGACACCGTAAAATTGTTCAGACAAAAAGTCAACGGTAACTGGCTGAATGCATTTGAAGAAATCGAAAAAGAATTAAGAAACATTATTACAACTTAAAACCATTTTCTTTGCAGAAATCATTAAGTTTCGTTTTTAAGTCAGTTAAAACATTTTTTATATAAGAATTCTTTGTTTCTTTGACAACTATTTCCATTCCACGTTCATACATCATTAAGGCTCCACGTAAATATTCTTTTTGCTTATCTGATTGGATTGAACCTATTTCAAAATAATATTTACCATATATCAAATACACTTTCGATAAAGTATCATTTAATTTATGCTTTTTAGATATGTTTAAAGCCGTTTCAAGATGAACTTTTGCAGTTTGGAAATCAGCAATATTCATATATGTTTTTGCAAGTAATAAATTCAATAACGCTTCAAAATATACATTTCCTATTGTTGGATTTTTTGCTATCTCCAAAGCTCTTTCTGCAATATCGATTGAACTTTTTGAATTATCAGTAACAATAGTAGCATCTGCGATTAAATACCAAGACAATAACGCTCCCAATGCAATTTTTTCTTTTGCGAAATAGGTAATTTGCTCGTTGTATATTTCAATTGCATGCTTAGCATGATTCTCATCTTTAAAAACTTTACCCAAAAGAGTTTTTAATATATTTTTTGTAAATGCATCACCGGTATTATTGGCAAAAGTCACAGCATCAAACAATTCTTCTCTTATATTAGTATAATCTTTTTGTAGAAATTTATTTATAATACATATCAGATTTTTTCTTGATACAGAGTTATAATCCATAAATTTTTCATATTGATCAGATACTTCATTTAAAACAGAGTTCGAAGCAGAAAAATTGCCATGTACTGTGTATGTATAAGCCAATACGAGTTTTGCCTTACTTATAAGCTGTTTATCTGATATTTTGTGTTTTGAAATAAGCGCAAATAAATCTTTCAACACATTAAATGCACGCTCATGTCCTTGTAATGCAAGAGCAGTTGCAAGGACCAAATGTACTTTTAACCAGGTATCAAACAATATTCCCAATGGGAACAACTTGCCTAAATTAGGTTTTGATAAATTTGAGTTTAATACAGGTAAAATATCATTATCAACCAAATTAATAATCTCACCACAATTACCTATATCCAACAAAGCTGACAATTTTGAAGTCAAAATCATAGCTTTTTCAAGTTCGGAACCCTCCGGAAGTTTTTTAACTAAATCATCGCTACATTCAACATTACCAAAATAATTTCCAATTTTTTGACAGCATTGAGTCAAATAACCTAATAACTCTATTTCTTTTACTTCATCATTAACTTCTTTTGCATGCGCTATAGCATCCGGTAAATAATCCATTGCCTCTTCCGGATCATACTCTGTAAGAATTTTCCCTAATCTTTCACAGATATTATACCGGATGTTTACAGTTTCTTCTTCCTTAAATTCGTTGAGTAAAGCTAAACATTGTTTTTGCGCAATGACATATAAATTTATATCTCCGACATAAGAAGCCAATCTTGTTGTTTTTGTCCATATCTCAAATGCAAGACGATTTTCTCGTAAATTATGAGCAATCATAGACATTGTAGCATTTGTGTTCAAATTAAATAAACTTATAACTTTACCGATTTTAATGTTTATATCATCAAAAACAGAATCCTTTGTCACAGTTTTTAAAATAGTTTCCCAAAGAACCAAATTATTAAATTCATAAGAAACATCATCATACTGACGTATAAAATTCGTCTTAACTAAATATGAGACTGTATCATCAAAATCGGAAATATCCTTTATAAAAATTTCTTTTAAAAGATTTATACTTATTTTGTCTCCAAGTATTGCAGCTGCGCAAAGAAGCTTATGAGCAGAGACATTGGTTTTTTTGAGGGTTTCCAGACGCAGTTTAACAAGTTCATCAAATTTGTCCGGTAGTATAAACGTCTTATCACTAATTTGACAATCGAAAGAGTAACTTACGGCCTGCTCTATAAAAGCGAGATTTCCTTTGCTCTTTTCAAATATATTTTCTTTTTCCCTCTCTGATATATACCCCTTTGCACCAAAACTTTTATCAAAAACTTTTTCTAATTCTTCGTCTTTTATAGGATGTAAACTGATATCTTCATAAGCTTTAATTTTCTTTTCTTCTAACGGGAAAAATGCACTTATCGGACGATAATCATTATATGTTGCAATAAATTTGAGATTTTTCCAATTTTTTTCTCTTTGTATAAACTCTGTTAAAAATTCTACCGAAAAACCGTCTATAAAATCAAAATTATCCACAACAAAAATAAATCTGCCTGTTTGAATAAAAGCATCAAAAATACTATTTAAAATATCGTAAGTTCTTCTCTTATTTATAATAATATCTTCGTAATCGCCGTCTCTGAAATTATATATAAAATTCAAAAAATCCATTACTTCAGAAGGATTTAAAAATGAAAATTCTTTACTAAAGAATTCAAAAACATTTTTTTGCAGCTCTTCATTATTTAAACAATAGTTCGGAAGTTTAAATAAACTCAAAAGCATATTCTGAATAACTCCCCCAGGAGATAACTGAGTTAGCGGACTACATTTGCCAATACACCATTGAAATTTATGAGGTTCCAAACTAATAATAGCTTTTTTAAGAACAGAACTTTTGCCTAAACCTTTAGGTCCGGATACAGAAAATAATTTTTTGTCAGGATCTAAAATTCCTTCTGACAAAGTTTCAGCAGCATTATTTATAGAATAAAGTTTAGGATTATACATCAACTCATTTACAATAATCTTCTTTTTTTTCTTTTTAGACAAGTCCGGCCCGAATGGAGATGCACATTTACGGCATTTTTGTGCACTTGGGAAATTAACACTTCCGCAATTTTTACAAACTTTCAATAACTCTTGGCCACATTGTTCACATTTTAATGTCCCAATAGGATTTACATGTTTGCAATTTCCACACAATAAACCCGTACGGCTTTTACAATACGGACATTTTATAGTAGATTCCGAAATATTTTTTTTACAAACAGGACATTTCATATTACAAAATTAATTTTCAATTACATTTTTTACTTTGCTAATTAATCCAAATAATCTTTTTGAAACTTCAGACTGGGAAATCCCCAATTCTGCAGCAATTTCACTTTGAGTCATACCTTTGCCATAACGCAAATTATAGATCTGCAAATAACATTCCTCAGGATTCTGTTCATCTATATGTTTAATCGTATCTGCCACAAACTCTAAAGCTTCTTTTTGAATCGCATTATCTTCAGGAGTCTTAGGAATTTTTACATTCAGGTAACTTACATTAAAAGTTGAATAATCAGGAGCTACAACTTTTTCTTCTTCAACAACATTCTCTACGGGAGCAGCATCTTCAATAACTCTGTCTAATACACTATCCGGAGTCATTTCTTCATAAGTTTCAGCAGAAAGTTCCTCTACATTAAGAGTTTCTATATCAGCATCCCCCGATAGCCATTCCTGTGTTTCAGATTCAGACATGATACTTTCGACATCAGAATTTTTTGCAGATTGTTGAGTAGAAACTACAGGTTCTTCACTATAAGCAACACTTCCCAAAGATTCTAACGAAACCTCTTTTGTCGGAACATAAGAAGTTTTCGTTCTGCGCAAACGACCGGAATCTTTTAAAACATTGATTATTGAGGTTGTTACAACGCGTCTAAGATAGGTTTCAAGGGTCGATTCATTTTCAAGATTTTCAAATATTGCAACAGATCTTTTACATGTTTCATTAAAAAAATCATCAAACAAATCTTCGTTATTGGGATATTTTTTATCCCTTTTTATTATCTTGCCTATTAAATCTATTTTATCTTGTGTTAATTCCACAGACCTATCCCTTTACCTATAGGAAACAGTATAGCATATTTAAAAATAAATTTTAAGTATAACTGTGGTACTTTCGTCGTTTCCTATACTGGCAGGGGCTTTCAGCGCTTTTAATGTATGGTTAACAGATTGTAACACAATTTTATCAACTTGCTGCGATCCGCTGGATAATAAAATCTTTGCATCTTTAAACATACCTGATTTATCATACAATATACTTAAACGAACCTGATCAGAATAAGGATATTCCGTGGCTAACAACAAATCACTTGATAACGCGGATTTTATACTTTTACCGGAGGATTGGAAATATTTTTTAAAATTAGGATCATAAGAAATATAATCAGGAATTTCCCAACTAATCTTACTTGTATCAAGATATACATTTTCCGGCAACAACTTTGGAGCTTTAACCGCCGGAGCCGGTGTGCCTCGTTTTTCCTGAACTACTGCTTTATCATCCATACTTACAACTCTTTCAGTATCTACATTTAGTGGTGCAGGATTTGATGTTTTTGGAACTTCCGGAACAGGAGGAACACTATTATCAATACCGGCAACTTGCTCTTCTGCAGGTTTCAGCATCTTCATCGCAGACATACCTATTATCCCAACAATTGCAAGAACCAAAACGCCACCTGTAATTGCTAGCATCATTGGAGAATTTTTACCATATTTTTCCCTTATAAAACGAGTAGGGTTACTCAATATAGAACCTTCCTTAAAATCAGCACTTTCGTTATATATATCTTCTAAATGTTCATGCTCATCATATGATTTTTCCAAAATATTCACATCAACTGCAATTTCACCAACAATCGGTGTTTTACTGCTTATAATATTAGAATTATAATAAGCCGTTAATTCCGGTTCTATCTCTTCAAGTTCAGCCTCTTCATTTACTTGATTTATTTCGTCAATATTAGTTGACTCTTCAGGGTTATCACTATTATTTATATCAACTTCATCTGAATCATTATTTATTTCACTTCTGTCAATATCTTCAGGTATATCAACATCAGAAATAGTATTTTCTTCTTGATCAAAGCTTTCATCTGCTAATTCATCTAAATCAGAAGTGATATTATTTTCTGTATCTTGCACAGCTTCATTTTCAGATATTTCCATATCAGAAAAATTCAAATCCTGTGAGATATCATCGTTTTGATTATTTTCTTCTGATTTTTCAAAATTCTGTTCTGTATTATCCTCTACATAACCGGGCAAATTTTCATCCTCAAAATCAAGGTTGATATTGTCTTCGGATACATTATTCTGCAATTCTTCATTTTGAAAATCAGAAATTTCTTTTTCATCTTCTGTATCAATATTATCAAAGAATTCTATTTCGGAATCAGAAATTAACTCTTCTGTTTGTGATGTCTCAGAAAGACTATCAGAAATTTCTTCCGTAGAATCTGTTTCCATTATCTGATCATCAGACAATAAATCTTCAAATAAAGCATCCTCGCTTGGATCTTGGGATTCTTGAATAGTTGATTCTACAACATCGCCAGAAAGATCTTCCGACAAATCAATATTGCTAAAATCATCTATTTCAAAATTTTCCAAATCCGTACTTATTAAATTGTCACTGCTTAAATCATCAAATTTTAAATCTTCTGCACCAGTATCAAAATTTTCGGCAGTTTCATTTTTTATTTCCTGCATATCTGAAATTGAATCATTTGTGTAGAAGATTTCATCGTTTAAATCATCTTGAGGAGTATATTTCCCATCCTCTGCAGAAATATTTTCAAAATCGGTTACATTATCGAATTCTTCAATCTCTTTCATCTCAGCAGCCGGTAAATCACTTAATCCAACAACAGAATCATCATTTTCTATAGGAGTATACTGATTTGAATCTATTGTTTCCAAATCATCAACATTTACAGAAAAATCCTGCTCTTCTTTGATTTCTTCCGGCATATCTAATTTATCCATCGATAAACCCAGTAAATCTTCTTCATCAGGCATATTTTTATATACATCGGATTTTGTATAATCAGCTTTGTCAATATTTTGATACTGTTCTTTTACTTTATCATTGACAATATTATCAATAATATCTTCTGCAGCATTTGCAAGATTAATTGCTTCTTGTGAAACTATACCCCCACTTAAGATTTCGCCCATAGCAGCGGCCTCGGCAGCATCAGCAGCAAGTTCACCTCCAGCAGAAATATTTTCATCCGAATTATCTTCATTTAAAGTAATTTCTCCCTCTGAGGCAATTTCAGGTTTTAATTCCATTCCCGAATCATCATAATTGTAATCCTGGAAAGAAGCAGTTTCAGACTCTTTCGGATCTTGTAGATCTGATTCCTGTTCTTTTTCAATGGATATCTCAGATACTACACTGTATGAAAGGGTTTCAAAATTATCGTATTCAATAACAGATTCTCTTAGAGCCCTTGAGACGACTAACAAGGAAATTAATTCTCTAAAATCATTGTCACTAATATTATGATCTGCAAGAGAGATAGATAATTCCCTTCCTTTTAATATCTCCTCCTCTGAAAGCTCTCTGCCCTTGTCAGAAGAAAAACTACATACAAAGGAATTAAAAGACTCTACAGATTCAAGTTCACTTTTATCAACAAAATAATAATCCTTATTTGCTTTATTTTTATCAATATTTTTAGGTTCAATAAAACCAATAAAATCAGCTTCCTCAAAGTTCTCCGAAAGTTTTAAGATAAAATACACATCCGGTTCATAACCATTTTCAAAATGGCTTTTTGGTATGAAAATTTGCTCATCATCAAAAATAACTCTTGAATCGATATGGATATTAGGTAATATAATATCCGATATATCCATATGTTCAAGAATCCTTGTAACGGAATGAATGTTAAATAAATCTTCCGTTTTTATATCACACTCAGTTTCCAGATATTTTTTTAACAGCTCAGCACCCACAATATTGATATATGCTCTGTTTTTTATTTCTTCCTGAACAAAACTTTTTGACATAAAACCAGCTTCTTCAAGATTGTTTTCTTCTATTCTTAATTTTGTTAAAGTCATACTCTCTCTCCCCTCATACATTAATTAAGATGACACTCAATTAAAAAATATTCCAAAAAATTTGTAAATTTTTGTAACAAAAATTTGCAAAGAAAAAATATTCTGTCAAAATTAGCGTGTTAGGTGTTTTATTATTTCTGTAAAAAGGTGTGTAAGGAGGTTCTCTCATGATGGTCAATCCAATTTCAAGCGTACGTTTCTGTGCAGGGGAAGCAACAGATATTCAAAGCATTTTGAATCGTCCGGGCGCATATTCTCGCCCGACAGAAGAAACTGTAACCCCGGCATCTCAAGAACCTGCAAAAAAATCCGGAAAAACAGGTAAAACTATTGCAGGACTTATTGCAACTGCAGCAATAATAATTGCGGGCTTAGGAGCTTTAAAACATTTTAATGTCGTTGAAAAACTTGGAGCAAATGAACTTGCAAATGCTAATTTTATTAAGAAAATCCCTCATTATTTGGCCGTTGCAGGAGAACAAATTAATAAATATGGTAGTGAAGCTTTGAAAACAATCAAAGGATGGATCCCAGGCTTAAATAAATAATGATTACCGATAAAATTTACGCAAAGCCGCCTGTTTTTACAGGCGGCTTTGCTTGTCAATAACAAAAAAATATGATATAATGTTTATGCTTTTCCACTCGCCGAGAGACTTTCTGACAGAAAGGACTCTTATGACTTCATATGAAATTCATTCATTTATACCTGGTACGAGAGCCAATCCTCGGGAAATGAATGAAAATTTTAACATTGTACTTGAACAAATCGACACTAAAGCAAACAACGATTTGTCTAATTTATCACAAACCGGACAAGATTATATCAAAAATTGTTCAATTTCAAAAAATATAGGGGAATTGGTATATTCTTGCATTCCACAAACAGACTCTAGCTTACATCTTTTAGATGGCTCAGTTATCTTAAGTAACGGTATATACCAAAACTTTGTAAGCTATATTGCAAACCTTAATCAAAGTTATCCTAACCTGTTTACAACCGAATCTGATTGGCAAGATAGCGTTACACAGTATGGTGTATGCGGCAAGTTTGTTTATGATTCAGTTAATAATACAGTTAGACTCCCTAAAATCACAGGTATCGTAGAAGGTACAACAGATATTAGTGCTTTAGGTGATTTGGTTGAAGCTGGGTTACCTGTTCACACTCATACCAGAGGGACAATGGATATTACAGGTTCTTGGTATGCAGGAGACCACGGTATAGGAGCAAGTGGTGCGTTTTATGTAAGCGGCGGAGCAAATGGTCCAACTGGTAACTATGCTTGGAGAGATTTAGTATCATTTGCGGCATCACGCAATTGGACAGGTTCGACATCAAACCCTAATTATGCAGAAAACATTAATAATACTACTACCGTTCAACCGCAAACAATAAAATGTTTTGTATATATCGTAATTGCTAATTCAAGTAAAACAGAAATACAAGTTGACATTGACCAAGTTGCTACTGATTTAAATGGTAAAGCTGATACTGATTTAACTAACGCAACAGACCAAGCAAAAATTCTTATGGGCGGTATGGCTATGCCTGGTGATAAGTATATTGATTTAACTCTTGGTGCAAGCGGAGCAACTTATACTGCTCCTGCTAATGGGTGGTTTAACTTTCATGCAAGTTTATCAAACCATTCTTCTGGAGGGTTCAACCTAGTATGTTTGATAAATGAGTCAATATCTTCCCTACTGCAGGTTAACAGTTATGCGAATGCTAGCGGAGCTAGTCATTGCATTATAATCCCTGTTAAAAAAGATGAAAAAATAAGAGTTGAATACTTTAATAATGTATTAAATTATTTGGGTTATCAAACACCACTAACATTTATTTACGCACAAGGTTCAGAAAGTGAGGCTTCATAATGTTTATAGCAAAGAATAATGATTTAATAATTTTAGCAAAAGATACAAGAGAAGAACTTGAACAAGCATTGCAATTTATGGTTTATACTTCTATTGAAGAAACTGGTATAGAATATGAACTATATGATGGTGAATATCTTACAGAAGAAGAAATAGAAGTCAAGGAACGTGAAAGACTTGACTCCTTAACTCTTACTCCTGCGGATGTTGAACGTGCGTTATACAAAGCGAAAGGTATGGACTTTGAGGATTTAAAAGCTCTCATTGTTGAACAAATCCCAACTATTGATATTAAAGGTTTATCAATAGAATTTAGGGCAAAAGACTTTTATCGTGGTGCAGAGGCAAGCGGTATAAGATTATTTGATGTTGTAGGTGCTTTGTTAGGTTATACACCAGATGATATGGACTACTTATTTAAAAATAAAGAACTACCGGTATAGCAAAATAAAGCGAATATTCTTCGCATACGGAGCGTGTTATTATAATACGCTCCGTATTTGTTACAAAATGTTAACATTATTTTCAAATAATTAAAGATTAAAACTAACACTGCCGACATGAAAGATATAGGAAACCGAACGAAAGGACAGTCACTATGGGAATGAGTGCATCTCAAGCAAGATTCTTGAGTTTGACAGCCAGAAAGACAAACGTTGAATATGAAGGACAACAAATTAACCAACAACGTACTGCGCTTTCAAAT
>CACXDL010000031.1 GCA_902766395.1 uncultured bacterium | reverse complement strand
TAAAAGTGGTGCCGCAACTCGGAATTGAACCAAGGACACAGGGATTTTCAGTCCCTTGCTCTACCAACTGAGCTATTGCGGCATATTCACTTGTAAAACCCATGTGGGTTATGTTCTTATAATATTTGCTAAAGCCAAAAAGTCAATTGAAAAATTTTAGCCGGCTTGTGGAGCAAAGTAAAATGTTACGTTACGACCTTCTAATTGTGGTTTCTTTTCTAATGTTACGGCTTCTTTTTCCATGTCGCCAATAAATCTTTGCGCTAACTCAAAAGCTAAGTGTGAATGTTGCATTTCTCGACCTCTGAGCATGACAACAACTTTAACTTTATTTCCCTGAGAAATAAACTTCTTGGTGCTCTTTAAACGAACTTCATAATCATGAACATCGATTTTATAGCGCATTTTTACTTCTTTGATCTCTACGACATGCTGTTTTTTCTTCGCTTCTTTTGCTTTTTTAGCCTGCTCGTATTTATACTTTCCGTAGTCAAGGATTTTTGCTACAGGAGGATTTTGGTTAGGGCTGATTAATACTAAATCTAAGTCGGCATCTTCTGCCATCTGTAATGCTTTTGAAGTTAATACAACTCCATGATTTTCACCATTTTCATCTATTAAACGTACTTCTTTTGATCTGATAAATTCATTCATTATTGCTTTATCTTTGTTATTTTTTTGGCTATTAGTATTAATATTTATTGTCCTATCTCCTATCTTAAAAGTAATAATAACATCATTTATAATATCACAAAAACTAAAAATTCAAATATATTTCGAAAATTTTAACATATTAAGAATTGTAAACTCCTAAAAGCCCCACTATTTAATATTCTTATATAATTTTTGAAATATAATTAAAGTTTTTGGAGGATATATCCGATATATATACTGTTGGTTAAAGATATACATTTACCATAATATAAGGAGTATTAAAAGATGAAGACTGAAGCGTCAGAAATGAAGGAATTACTTCCCCTGAGAGAGAACAAAAACATTCACATTGAAAAACCAATTCAGGATCTTTTTGATGAGTGTTTAAATTTTATTTCGTTAGCCGCATTTGAAGATTAGCAAACAGGTTTACAAAAAGGCGTTACAAGAAAACATCTTGTAGCGCCTTTTTTTTATATTTTTTTTACAATTTATCCTATTGTATATATACATTAATTTCAAAATGTACTAGAATATTGCTTGAGAAGGGAATAAACATGAAAAATAAATTCTTAAAAATATCAGGCAGTTTGTTGATTAGTTGTATGTTATTAAATCCTGTTATGGCTGACTTTAGGGAACATTTTGATTTGGGACAAGGATATTTGGCTCAATATCAATATTCCGGTGCTATTTCAGAATTTAAAGCAGCATTGAGAATAAATTATATGGATACTTCAGCCAGAATAGGCCTGATTAATGCGTATTTGGCAAGAAGTGCAGAGTATGCAAATAAGGATAAAGCTTGGGAAAAAGCTGCAGATGACTGCAGAAGTGCGTTATTCTATCTTGTTTATTACCCAAATCAGGCTGCAGTTCAAAATTCTGCACAGGCAATTTCACAGGTAAAAAATAATCTTGAACGATGTCTCAATGAATTAAAATTTAGCAGAAATCCGCAAAACAGGTATGAAACAGCAAAGAGATTGCGCGCAGAAGGGAATTTTTCCGCTGCGGCGTATGAGTTTACTCAGGCTTTGGGAGATAAAAATCTTCAAAAGGACTGTTTTGAGCAAATCGGTGACATTATGAATATACTGGGCAACAAGCCAAAAGCAGAAGAATATTACAAAAGAGCTGTTGCTGTCAGTCCGCAGGATTTAAATCTTCGTCTGACATATGCAAAAATATTAGATGCGAACGAAAAAGACGAGGAAGCTACAAGAGAATATAGTTATGTTTTAGGAAGATTAAAGTCTTCTGATAAAGATAATTTGTATATATTAGAGCGCACTTTTGTAAAAAAGCTATCTGCGAATCCAAAAGACCCAAATATGAATGTTAATATGGGTGCAGTGTTGCAAAAAGAAGGGCGTTTAGAAGAAGCTTTATCATATTATAAACAGGCAGAAAATCTTGATCCTTCAAATATAAATACAAGAATAAATGTCGGAACTTTATATCAGCAAAAAGAGGATTATCGTACAGCAATAAAGGCTTATGAATCTGTTTTAATATTATATCCGGATAATGTCAACGCATTGTTATATCGTGCTCAATGTTATGACAAATTGGGAGATTCAAGGATCGCACAAGAAGGATACAAAAAGGTTATGGCTTTAGATCCGGGTAATGACCTGTTGAAACATCAAATGCTGGATAATATTAAAAAAACATCTTCTCCGTCAGGATTTGTTGATTATGTAAAAACAAATTTTGCACAAAATAATCCTGAAGCAATGATATATGATTATGCAATTGAGTTGCATAAGGATAATAAAATTGCTGACTCTGTGTATATGTATAATGAGGCAATTAAGGCATATGGTGCTAAAGCAATGCCGGAAATTTATGTAAATATGGCACTTGCACAGGCTCAAGAAAAGCAATATGATCAGGCTATAAAAACTTTAAACTTTGCTGCTTCAAAATTCCCAAATGATGCGGCTGTCAGGGAGCAGCTGAAAAATATATCAGGAATGAAAACGGACTCTATCATTGCAGAGGCTTCAGGTTATTTTGAAAAGAAAGATTATAAAAAAGCGATTGATTCATATTTAAAAATAAATCCGTCAACGGTTGATTCTATGCTTGGTGTTGCAGCATCGTATCAGGCGCTTAATGATACAGACAATGCAATTGAATATTACAAAAAAGCTCTTGAATTGAAACCTATAGATTCTGATATTGCATATTATATTGCCAGTTTATACGGGGAAAAAGAAGATTTTGCCAATGCAAAAATATATTTACAAAAAGCAGTAGCATTCAATAAAAATAATAAGGATGCAATTACTTATTTGAAATCAATCAATGAAGCTGAAATTTCAAATTTGTTAAGTGATGCAATATCAAAATATGAAGCAAATAATTATGAAGAAGGCTTGCAGGAATTTAATCAGGTATTAAAAGGCGATCCAAATAATGCTTATGCCCTTTATTACAGGGGAATGATATATGATTCTCAGGAAAAGAGAAAAGAAGCAATAAGTGATTTGTTAAGAGCTTATGATTTAAATAAAGATTTTTCAATATGCAATTATATGATTGCTACTAATTATGATTCTTTGGGTAATACAAAAGAGGCTTATAAGTATTATACCGCATACGCTCAATCTGACGTGCCCGATGATGATTATAAAAAATATGCTCAGGCAAGAGCCGAGGAATTAAAAGAAAATGCAGACAAAACCCCTCAAAAAAAATAACAGAATTTTAGAAATTCTTAAAAGCCCCGTATCTTTGGCTCCAATGGCAGGAGTAACGGATTATGTCTTAAGAAATTTAGTCAGAAGATATTCCAAAACTTGTTTAATTACCACTGAGATGATAAGTTCGGAGTTTTTGGCTCAAAACAGAGATCAGACAGAAATTTTAAAATTAGATAAGTCTCATCATCCGATTGCTTACCAGATTTGTGGTCATAAGCCTTATATGATGCATGATGCTGCAAAGAAATTGTCTGAGTATGCCGATGTAATTGATATAAATATGGGTTGTCCGGTACGCAAGGTTGTATGTGGTCATGATGGTTCTGCATTAATGCGTGAACCTGAATTAGCTGCAGAGATTGTTCAAGCTGTAAAAGAAGGAACAGACAAACCGGTGAGTGTGAAATTTCGTTTGGGATTTACTGCTTCAGAGATGAATTATGTGGAGTTTGGTCAAAAAATGCAGCAAGCCGGTGCCGAATTTATAACTATTCATGCACGTACACGTTCTCAGATGTACTCAGGTCATGCAGATTGGTCAAAAATTAAAGATTTAAAAAATAATGTTGATATTCCTGTTTTTGCGAATGGTGATGTTGTGTCTATTGAGAGTGCAAAATTGTGTCTTGCTCAAAGTAGTGCTGATGGAATTGCTATTGGCAGGGGGGTTCTTGGTGATCCGACGCTTATTTCCCGGGTTGAACATTATATGACTACAGGTGAAATTATTGAGGAGCCAACTGTTGAAGATAAAATACGTTTGATGAAGGAACATTTGGAAGAAGAAATTTCTCTGAGGGGTGAAAAAGTCGGGATAAAATTTTTTAGAAAATTCTATCCGTATTATATTTCCGGTTTTAAGAATGCTTCAAAATATCGCGGGGTGTTAATAACTGAAGAAAATTATGAAAAACTTTCTCAATATTTTGACTATATCAGAAATAATGCATCTATTTAATTATTCATGTTTATTCATGTTTTCAATTTCAGCATTTAGTTGTTTTATCTGAAGTTCAAGGTTTGTTCTTTCATCTGTAACAGAAGCAAAAGCCTTTTCCAAAGTTTTAATTTTTGCTTCAAGTACATTTACTTTTGCGGAATTAGATTCCCCTGAAACTACAGTCTTTTCCAACTCTCTTTTGTATGCTTTAACTTTATCTTTTTGAATCCCTAAAAACAATGCAAGTATTCCCAAACCTGAAAAAATACCGCATCCAAAAATTATAAGGGTATATACAGAGAGTTTGAGAGTCTTTGAAAGAAACGGACTGTCAAAATCCATAGAAAAGAAGTAACTTTTTACATAATTAATATCTACAGTTGTGTTTGTGTTAAGTATTACAATATATATTATCAGCATTATCAGTAGTATGCTTAGCATAAAAAATATTCTTCTCATTATACTCTCCTGTTTCTAAAATATTTTAAAACTTTTGATAATTTTTCATCGGGTTCTATTTCTAGTTCAATTATCTGTGCTGAAAAAGGTTTTGCAAATTTTAAATAAAAAGATTGAAGAACTTGTTCCTGAGTTTTAACTTTTCCTTCTCCGGCTCCATATAAAGTGTCATTGTATACCGGGTGTTTTTTATAACTTGTATGGACTCTGATTTGGTGTGTTCTGCCGGTGACAAGGGTTAATTCTACATAAGTTGCATCATTCCCGAATCTTTCCAAAACTTTTAATTTGGTCAGGCTCGGTCTTCCATCAGGTCTGACAGCCATCTTTTTAGGGTTAACGTTATTTCTGCCTATAGGCTCTGATATTGTATCAGTATCGTTCGGATAGTATCCTTTTAGTACCGCGTGGTATTTTTTTGTAAGATTATGTTCTTTAATAATATTTGCAAGATATTCATGTGTTTTATTGTTTTTTGCAATCATTAAAAGTCCTGAGGTATTTCGGTCTAATCTGTGAACAATTCCCCGTCTGAACTCTCCGTTTGTATCAGATAAGTTCTGCCCATATTTAAACAATAGTGCATTGACAAGAGTCCCTGTTGTTTCCTGGAATGTCGGGTGGGTAAGCATTCCGGATGGTTTATTTACTACGGCCATGTTTTCATCTTCCCAGACAATTTCAAGTGGAATATTTTCAGGTTCAAGTTCAATAATTTTCTCCGGCATTAAATTTTCGAATTCAATTCGATCATCTATTTTTAGGCAGTATGATGATTTTTTTTGTTCCTTATTTACAAGAACTTTGCCTAATTTTATTGCATTCTGAATTTTTGAACGGGAAATTCCTTCGTACAACTCTGACAAGAAAACGTCTAATCTTGTATTGATATTATTTTCGTCGGCAATTAATAACATAATTATTTCTTATAAACCAGTAGAATTCCGATTAATGCAATTACACCAATAGTTATAAATATATCTGCAATGTTGAATACAGGAAAGTTTACAAAATTCAGGTGAATGTAGTCGCGAACATATCCCAAAACAATTCTTTCATGACAGTTTGCCATAATGCCTGCGCACAGTAGTGCGATGAACGAAGCCGATATAAGGTGAATCCCTTTGTTATTATGAACATACATAAATAATAGGGTTGTTGCTACGATTGAAATGATAATTAAAAATTCTCTTGCGTTTTCTAACAAACTGAATGCTGCACCGCTATTTTTCATATATGTTAAGCTAAATACCGCATTTGAGTAGTGATGGCCTGAAGTTACATTGTCTACGATTAGTTTTGACGTAAACAAGGCCAAAAATATCCAAAATATAAAGCAAGCAATAAAAAATAAGTGTTTTGCGATAGAATTATTCATTATTTTTCCTCTGTTTTAATGTAATTGTTTTTCGGTATAACGTTTATCCTTTTCATAAGGCAAGCCAGTCCAACCATGTAAACCTTATAATCCCCAAAAGCGGAGTCTTTAGCTCTTGATATTGCAAGGGAAGAGACTGCGTATTCCGGAATGTTATCGGTATTTGCCTTTATTATTCTCTCTAATACCTTGCTTTTAGGCATTGCTCTCATTGGCGGATTCGGAGTTTGTGTCGGGTATGTTACAAGGTCTTTGTCAATAGATCCGAGTATATATGTATCAGAATCATTTGTATCAACTTTAACTGTTGCTGTATAAGATTCCCCGGCTGCTACTTGAGAAGGAACTTCGAGTTCAATATTCATAAATCTGGATTCACCATACAAAAGAGAAGATTCATCTTTGAGTAATGTTTCTCCTGAAATCAACCATTTGCCATTAATTTTCGCAAGATGGTATATCCCTGTTGATTTTGAATGAATTTCACCTGCTGCGGCTGTTGTTTCCAGTTGTTCATAAACTGTTCCGGTTGCTTTTTCTTCTACTGTTACAGATGCAAAATCTCCATCGATATTTGCTGATAATATTTTTGTAGAGTATGTTAAATCTTTGCATTCATCCCAGGTATCTTTAATAGATTTAAAGTATATTTCTTTATTAAAACCATCATTATTTATGTAGTTATCAGAATAAAGAGCTTTTATATTTTCAAGATCATGTTTATTTGCGTAAACATTGTGAACTTGTAATAACTTCTTTATTTGTTTAATTTCTTTATTGTATATTTTTTTCTGGCTGACTCTGTGTGCCTGATCTGAAACCAACGACGCTTGAGTGCTTATTGTGGTACATGGCGTGATTAACGCTGAAATTAATAAGAATAAAATAACCTTTTTCATATATTACAGTATAGTTTAAAAAGCGAAAAAAATTAATAATATATATAGTGTAAATTCAAGTTTTAGTAATATTTCTTAAAAAATGTTATTTTTACACTAAAACGGGGATATATTTTTGTATATACATTTACTTGTCGAGGAGTTAATATGGAAAATATATTGCAGGATGATTTTAATACAAGCATTAGACGTGTTGTTTCTTGTTTAAAAATTTCAAATGTTGAAAAATATCTGGAAGAAATTTTTGATATGCCTTCTGCGGCTGAGTCTGTTGAGTATTTGGGAAATCTGAATAAATCTGACTTAATGTTCTAGTCTGATTATTTTGTGTTATCATATATACTGTTAAGAGAAAAGGAATTTTAAATCATGAGTTTAACAGTATATTTAGGGATAGATGTAGGGTCAGTTACAACAAAACTTGCTCTTGTTGACGAAACTGGCAAGTACGTTGACAGTGTAATGCTTAAAACAGCGGGTACTCCGGTAGCTGCCGTTCAGAATGGCATGCGCATGTTATATGAAAAAAGAATTACTGATTATGAAGTTAAAGGTGTTGGGACTACCGGTTCGGGACGTGCTTTGGCAGGTTCACTGGTGGGCGCTGATGTCGTTAAAAATGAAATTACTGCACACGCCGTTGCTGCAAGTGTTACAGTTCCGGGAGTACAGACAATTTTAGAAATTGGCGGCCAGGATAGTAAAATAATAATTTTACGTGACGGTATTGTTACCGATTTTGCAATGAATACTGTATGCGCAGCAGGAACAGGGAGCTTTTTAGATCATCAGGCTCAGAGATTGGGGGTTCCAATACAGGAATTTGGCTCAACGGCTTTAAAATCTACAAATCCTGCAAGAATAGCCGGTCGTTGTGGCGTTTTTGCCGAAAGTGATTTGATTCATAAACAACAGTTAGGTTATCCTGTCGAAGATTTGTTATATGGACTTTGTCAGGCATTGGTTCGTAATTACTTGAGTAATTTGGCATTAGGCAAAGAATTACTTCCTGTGTTTTCATTCCAGGGCGGAGTTGCGAGTAATACTGGCATGGTAAAAGCATTTGAAGAGGCTTTAAATGCTGAAGTTATAGTGCCTGAACATCACCAGACAATGGGTGCAATTGGTGCAGCCATGCTTGCAATGGAAGATCATCAGTTTACAAATTCTCAAACAAAATTCAAAGGCTGGAATGTTGCCGATATGCACTTCTCTTCTATAACTTGTGCTTGCAACGGTTGTTCAAACAATTGTGAAGTTATTACGATTGTTGAAGGAGTTGACGAAGTTCAGCATGTTGATAAAATAAAAGATGTAAAAGGTAATATCATCGCTCGTTGGGGTGGAACCTGCGGACGTTGGGATATAGGATAAGATGCAGAATACAGGTGGTGACCATTCTAAAAATCTTGTTTTTACTGAGCTCTCCAATGGTAACAGAGAACTTGGAGAAGCGTTTGCTGCAGATTTGTCTAATATGGTTGCAATTACCGGTTTGCAAAATCCTAAAGCTATTCCTTTTGAGGTCTTGCCTCCATCCTGGAAATCTTTAGCCGCAAAAGAGGACAAAAGTGATGAGGATATAAAAAAATTAGATTCTGTTTTTACAAAATCTATATATGAGCTTGCGGAGTCATATCTTCTGTTTATTTGCACAAAAGTTCAAAATACAACCGGTAAAATAAATGCTTCTGAATATGAAAAATTTATTTTAGATTCAAAATATATGAAGGCAGGTATTTTAAATAATCCTCAATATCTCTCAAAAGTAAAAGCTAACATAAAAAACATGTTTGCTAAAATTTCTGCTCATGGAGAAGAAAGTGGGGATAATTTAATTGATAAACATGATATGGCTGCTTATATATACGCAATAATGAATAAGGCAAAAAGAGTAGACAATAAGTTCTCAGGTTTTGAAGTGAATGGTCTTATTGAGCCTATGGAACTTTCTGTTTGTGAGAGTTTGCTTTGTGAGGAAGAAGATAACCTTATGTCTCTTAAGTTGCGTGTTGGTTTTAAATTTTTAAATGGTACTTTATAGGAGTTATTATGAAAAGATTTTTATTATTTTTTGTAGTTTTGTTTTTATCAGGTTCTTTTAATTTTTCATGTGCTTTTGAAAATATTTCAGTGGAAGATGAAGTTCAAACTGTAAAAGAAAACAAGGTACAGGAAAATAAAGTTTTGCAGGCTGAAGTTTCTTTTGATTGGTTAGATATTTCTCAGGCACAGAGAGACGACCAAATCGCAAAATATAAAGATTTATTATTTGGAACGGCAGATAATCCTATCTATTATTCAAAAGATGAGTTTAAGAAGAATTTTTCTTCTTTCTCCAGGGACAAAGATTTTAAGCATCATTATATGCTGACAAATAATGGTGTAACTCAAGATGAAGAAGCAAAATATTGTGCTTTCTACTATAAAAGAAATACTTTAGTTATGTATGCAATTCAATATAATAATAATCCTCATAATGCTTTTTATTATACTGCTTTTGGTAAATTATATTATGTTGATGTGACTTCTGAAAATTATCCGAATTATCCATACTACTCTATGCAATATGACAGAAAAGGAAAATTAAAGAGTGCAATATACTTCATCTCTCATGATATGCAGTATATGTATGGTCCAAACAAAGAATTTCAAGGGCTTTGGTATAAAGATAAAATGTATTCCTCTAACGGGAAACAGACACTCACCAGGACAAATTGGTAATAAATCTTTATATCTCTCACTTTGTTCGTGGTTCTGATTAGTCAATTTTGCATTTCGCATTAAACGCCACCGTCTCCAAATAGCAAGAATATTCATTCCTGCATATTTGT
>CACXDL010000030.1 GCA_902766395.1 uncultured bacterium | reverse complement strand
TCTGCTTTGCACGCAGAGGGTCAGGAGTTCGAGTCCCCTATCCTCCAAAAAATTGAACATAGACTTAGTTCTATGTTCAATTTTTTTATAGTGTTAGTAGGACGAAAAGTCATCCGAGCGAAGCTTGTTTAGGAGTTCGGCGGATTTTGCGTAAGAGTGAAGTCGAGCCTGTCAAGGTGAGCGGAACTCGAGTATGTGAGGACGATGATTTGTGGCAACGAAGTTAAGCAAATCACTCGTCCGAGAGACAGCAAAATCAAAGACAAGTCCCCTATCCTCCAAATAAAAAACCGATGACATTTGTTATCGGTCTGTAATTTTATATATAGAATTTAATAAAAATTTGATGTATTATATTTTCAGGTTTAAGTATTTAAATTAGGGGGATTAAAAGATATGAATAAAGTTATAAAAATGATGGTTATATTTTTCGCAATGATTTTATGTACGGCAAATGTGTCATTTTCTGCGCAAAAAGATGTATTATTAAAAACAACTTCTACCTGGGATAATACAAGTTATAAAAAATTAAAAATAAAAAAACCGGAAGTTACGGTATTGAAAATTATTATAAATGTCAATGAAGAATTACCTATGCACAAACACGATTTGGTAAATATTGCATATGTAAAAAAAGGTACTTTAACTGTTATTACTGATGATAATAAAGAAATAACCCTTCACGAAGGTGAAGTTTTACCTGAGTTAGTCGGGAAATATCATTATGGTAAAAATACCGGAAAAGAGCCTGTTGAACTTGTAGTTTTTTATATTGGCGAAATAGGAACTCCGTTATCTGTAAATAAATAACTAAATATTCATTTTCGTTAATCAAAACTTTGTGAATTCAATATTTTGGAAAAATTTTATGAAAAAAATAATAAAATTATTGGCATTTATTATACCGATTGTTGTGTTGATTGGTTTTGTGACAGGTTGTACAGGTATTAAACATGGCAGTTTGTTGAAACAAAAAGCTGAAACAAAGGCATATTTTCACAAAGGAGTATATAAAAGTTATTCTCCGGATAAAGATTCAAATCAATTTTATTTCTATATTTTTTATGATGAAAATTCAGGTCGCACAGAAGATAGCAAAATGGGTATCGGATTACCGTTTTCCTGTGTGCAAACTGTTGATAGTGTGAAGTTTAAATTTGGCGGCAGTGAGGAACCTGACGAAATATTCAAAATCAAATCTGCTCAAAAGAACCTTATTACAGGTTCTTTCGATAATGGTAAATTACTTATATTTGATTTTGTTCCGGACGCAAATCCCGATAATTTTGACGCTGTTGAATATATGAAAAAATAGCGGTAGTTAATATTATCGGCTTGCTTGTTTTGTTTAGTTACATAACTTAGCAGCACATTTTGATGGCTTCTTTTGGGCATATGTGGCTGCATAATGAGCATCCTGCGCATGATTCTTTATTCAGGTTTACGCAATTTTTATCAAGATTTAATGCATGATATTCTGATTCGGAACATATTTTTACACATTTGCCGCAAGACACACATTTCTCTTTATCTATTGAAGGATAAAGATGAGATTTCTTGTTGAGTTTTTCATGTGAAGTAATTTTTGGAATGGCGATATTTTTCAAATCTGATATACTATCAAATCCTTTTGATTCCAAATAATTTAGCAACCCTGATTTTAACCCGTTAATAATACCGTATCCGTTTATCATTACTTCTGTACAGATTTGAACGGCATCAGAGCCAAGTGCAATATATTGTGCGGCATCTTGCCAGTTAGAAATTCCACCCATACCAAGTATTGGTAAATCAGAATTTTGTCTTAATTGAGCTACACATCTAAATCCTATAGGTTTAACAGCTTCGCCCGATAAACCTCCGTAAGTTGAGTGTCCGTCAATATTTAGAACAGGCTCTAACGTATCTAAATCTATACCCAAAAAGCTCTGAACAGTGTTTATTGCTGCAAAACCATCTGCTTCAGCATTTTCAATTGCTTTTGCAATCCATGTTATATCTGTTACATTTGGGGTTAATTTAACAAAAACAGGCTTTGTGGCAACAGATTTTACCCATGAAGTTATAAGAATTGATATATCAGTATTTGTTCCTATTGCCATACCGATATTTCTTTCAGGCATACCATGAGGACAGGAAAAATTAAGTTCATAGGCATCAATTGGGGTTTCATTTAATTTTTTAACAATATTTTGCCATTTTTTGCGTTCAACAGGTGCCATTATACTTGCAATTATAACTTTTGTCGGATGCTTCTTTTTAAGATATTTAATTCCTTCAACCCAATATTGAATTGTTTCATGGCTTAATAATTCTATATTCTGTAAGCAAATTACTTTACCATTTTCTTTTATTGTTGCATAACGAGGACTTGCTTCAAACATTTCTAAATCATCGGGAGTTATTGTTTTTAAAACTGCGCCTCCCCAACCCATTTCAAAGGCTTTATCTATACTTTCTATTGATGCAGTTGGTGGTGCTGAAGCTAATAAAAAGGGATTTTCAAATTCTATTCCTAATATTGATGTTTTTAGTGTTGCCATATATTTTATCCTAAAATATTATATTACATTTATTCCACGTCAAAGTCAAAATAAGTATCAGGATATGGCTCATTTTCTAACGTAAAATGCCACCATTCTGAGTCTATTCCTTTAAAGCCTGCTTTTACCATTGCATCATGTAATATTTTTCTGTTTCTCTTTTGTTCTTTTGTTAGTTTCTTATAATCAGGATGTGAAATTTCGCTGAACAAATCAAATGTTCCGCCCATATTTACAAAAGAACCGTCTTTTTTTATCAATGTTAAATCAACCGTTGACCCTCTTGTATGACCTGATTTTTCCATTATATACATACCTTTTAATAAATCAGATTTTTTAAGATTTGGATAAAAAGATTTATCCCCTTCGTCGTTCGGATTATTTATCCACTCTACAAAATTATCAACTGCTTTTTGCGGTCTGTATGAATCCCAAATAAGTAATCTGTAACCTTGTTTTCTTAAATCTTCGGCTGCAACAGATAGAGCTTGTAGTGATTCCTTTGTCATATAAGCAACAGGTGCTTTATAACCGTTAATTTTGTTCCCTGTGAAATTATATGGTGAATAATATCTTATATCATAAGCCGCATCGTCAATTACTGTATATATTGGTGCAAAATCACTTTTATCATAAGAAATTTGGGATGCAAGGCTGAAAGATGCGATACAAAAAAGTGATAAAACAGTTAATATTATTTTTTTCATTGTAACTCCTATAAAATAAATTAAGTATAATATTTAATATATAATAGAATTATGAAATTGAAAAGAGTGTTATTTATATTAATTATCTTATTGGCAATAGTATTATCTATTAATTTTGTTCTAAATAGTTTACAAAAACAAGACATGGATGAAGATATTCTAGACCCTGTGTTTACTCAGGATTGTTTTCCAAGATCATTACAGCAAAGTGGTATAAGTAAAAAATGTTTTGAGAATGCAAATTTCGGCAAAAATATTTATTGTTCGGAATCAGAACTTAAAAAGATAAAAGAATATTACAAAAAAGGACAGGAAAACGATCCTTTAAATGATGGTTCAGGCAAGTTTTGTGTTGATGAGTTGTAAAATTTTTGTATCGATGTTATTTAATTCAAATGGGTATTATTAAAATATTATTCTTTTTTTAAAATTGGTTATGAATTTAGTAAATAAATTATTAACCGTTTTAAATGAAGATATTATTTTACATCAGGATAACTGGACATTAGATCACCAGTTTGTATCCGGTATGCGCAAATGGATTGGTGGAATTACTCCTGTTGAATTGTTGGTTCGTTCTTTTAAAAATACTCTGAATTCTTTGATGACTTTAAATCAGGACGGAAATTTTTATAAAACTTTCCCCGATGAAATAGTTACTCCAAATTATGGTGATAATTGGGGTGTAAAGGCAAATTATATAGAAATAAATGATCGTGCGATAGCAGAAATGATTGGAAACAAGTGTCAAAACGGATTATTTAGTTCAATGAAATTATTGCCTGCAATTCCGCCAAGTGCAAAAAGTTGGGCTAATTGTATAATTTTATCTCAGATTTTTCCTAATATTTATGGTGATGGATATAATAAATCTCCGGATATTGAAAATTCTATTTATGGTATAAAACTCAATGCAGGCTTTAGTAAAAATATTATTAATTCAAATATTTCAGATAAAATGAATGCATTGGAGCAATTCATTGTATTTAATGATCTGGCCCATTTTCATGGATTAAAGACGGGATTTAGAACGGTAATTTCTGCCGATCAAATAAAGGTTGTGGTAAATAATGGAAATGATGTGACATTTGATTGGAATAATACTGATCATTTTGATTTGTTTTTAAATGCTCATATAGAATTAATTAATACAGGGTTTGAGGCAATATTTATTGATTCTGCAAAGCATATTGGTGGTTATGATATGGAAAATTATACAGGTGTCGGAGCCTTGCCAAGTTATGAACAAATGCAATATATTCTGCATGAAATAAGAAGCAGAACAGGTAAAACACATTTGAGTTTTGTTGGAGAAAAAAGCAGTGGTGATTTTGTAAGATATAAAAATTTGGGTTTAAATACAGGTACAGGATTTATTGAGCCCGATGATTTTCATACCGTCAGAGATCAGGCAATAAATTACAAGTATTCTGAAGAATATTCTCCGGGAGTCGAAGTTTCAAATGACAATGATACCGGCGGCAGAAGCTACGAACAAAGACTTCACAGAATACATAATTCTATTTTTGCATACGAATTTCCAAGTGACAAACTTGCAAGTTTTATGCAAATGGAAGACTTATTTCCTCTCAGATATGATACAAATACTCATCATTTAATGATGACAAATCCAAGTTATTCAACTGATGGAACCTGTGAAAGTCACTGGAAAAATCTTTTTGCAGATGATGACGGCAGAAATTACAACAAAAATGTTGGAGAATTATTTTCTCATTCTCTCAATTTATAAAAATGAATTAATCAGTTATTTTGTTTTTTTAACATGAGTTGCCCAATTTATGCCCAGTTTACGGGAAATTCTGCTCAGGCGTTCATCCATATCCAGTGGCATTGGTTCTATGTTCTTTTTGCCGGTATATCCGACCATTGTTTCCATATTTAAACCATAGTGTTTTATTACGAATAATGGTAATGCTTTTTTATTTTTAACAGCAGTAAAATATATTTTATTGTTCGGTGCGTATGTCGTTATATTCCTTATTCGCATTTTACTCCTCCACACTGAAATTATACAGATTAAAAAAAATAATACAAGTCTTCAATTCTATATTTCTGATTTAACGGCTAAATCATAATCAAAGATATCTTCTGTTTTTGTATTTTTTATCCATGCAGTTTGGATTTCACAAATTGAAATATTATCTTTACTGATTATATGTGCATATGTATCAGGTTGTTCTGTTTTATGGGTTGCGCAAACCAAAATATCATCTAAAAATGATTCTTTGTTAAATCGTATATTTAAAGTTTTTAATTGATATGTTTTTTTAAATTCCGAGGTCATAGCTGTTTCTGCAATATTAATATAGCTTTTGTTATTAACGTGATTATTAAAATCAAGATCGGATAAATTATTTTTATGAACAATTTCGCTAATTTTTTCCTTAATTTCTCCGATACTAAACTTTTTATGTTCCCCTATTACAAATTCAGGAATTATATTAAACTTTTCAGTAATAATATCAGTTTTAGACGGCCTTTTTGTAGTTTGATCTAAAATAAACCAACAAGCATTACCATAAGCAAAGACTTTACCTCTATTATAAAGTTTGAAATCTGTGTATATTTTGAGCTTTGTAATTTCTGAAATCCATATTTCTGTAGTAATTTCTTCAGACCAAAATGGTGATTTATCAGTAAATTCTATATTAAATTCCGAAACTATCCAATATAAATTTTTTGGGAATAAATCGTATGCAGCCATTTTTTTTGTTGCACAATATCTTGCAAAAGCATCCTGCAAATACATTATTGCTGAAATTGGTCTTAATCTGTATTCTTCCAAACTCATGTTATCTAAAATAACATTGTAATGGTGTCTATATTTGTCCATAATCATCCTCTATTCTTCATTAATAATACCATAAAAGATAATATAATATTTATGGTACACTGCAAAAAGACAAAATTTGACGCCAGCAAAAGTTAAAATAGGAAATAATGTCTGGATTGGTTCAGATTGTACAATATTGCCGGGTGTAACTATTGATGACGGCGCAATAATTGGTGCCGGCAGCGTTGTAACAAAAAGTGTGAATAAAAATGTTATTGTTGCGGGCAATCCTGCAAAAATAATAAGAAAAATTGATATGAGTCATGATTAATCGTTTGAATATTTATATTTCTTGTTTTAGCATAGGATTATGAATGCCGAAATTCTTAAACGAATAAGAGTAGAACGTTATATCTTTGGTATACTTATGGCACTTGTCATGGTATTTACCGCTGAACTTAGCGGAGAAAGTGAGATTATTTTCCCTGAGATTTGTGCACTAACAATTGGAGCATGGGTTTCTGAACAACAGCCTTGGATGACTAATAAGCGCAGAATATTTTTTCTTATGTCTGCTGCGGCTTTATTTGGAGTTATAATTACCCGTTATGTTCATTTGCCGCTATTTTTTCAGGTTTGTTTATGTTTTGGCTTTACTGGATTTATTTTGACTCTTTGCAAGACGAATTTTGTTCCGATAATATCGGCTTGTATCTTGCCTGTATATTTGGGAACAAAAAGCTGGATATATCCTATTTCGGTTACTGTTATGGCTTTAATTATAATTTTTGCACAATGGCTTATGGAAAAATATCATTACAGGCCTGTTAATAATTTTGTGCCTTGTGAATTTGATATAAAATTTCAGATTAAAAAATGGTCCAAACTGTTAACGGTATTTGGGCTTATTGCTCTTATTCCTTTTAAGACTCATCAGATTTATTTTTTGGCTCCTCCATTAATCGTTATGTTTACTGAGTTGTCTAATCCGCACAGTCCTGCAAGAAAAAAGCCTCATTATATTGTCGGATTAATGACTTTTGGTGCCTTTACGGGTTGTTTTTTAAGATATTTATTGAATATATATCTGGGACTGCCGTTATATTTATGTACGGCTTTGGCGTGTATGATTTTGTTTTATGCTCTTGATAAAATAAAAATTTATTTTCCTCCTGCAGGTGCTATATTGCTCATTCCAATGATTTTGGATCAAAAACTTTTGTTTATTTTTCCTGCGGAAGTATTTATTGGAGCATTAGTTTTAAGTTTGGCATCAATTTTGTTGTTTAAAGAACGAAAAGATGTTTAAAAATCAAGCTCAGGTAATTCTACACTTGGATGATTTACAAGTTCAAAACGGTCTAATTCTTTTTTGTGCTTATTATATGATTCCAGCATATCTTGGGTTGTTGCTTTCATTGGAATTATTGTATCTTCAAAATCATCGAAATTTCCTATGAGATATCTGTTGTCGTTTTTACGCTGAATTTCTCTTGCTTCGTCTGATAGTGTGTCAAATCCCATCTTTTTATAAAAATTCATAGCAAAAGATTTTTCCGGAATTTCAGAGCGGACATAAACCTGTTTAAAGCCATCTTTTAAAACAGAATTGAAAAATTCCGTTACTATAACTTTTCCTTCTCCAAAAATTTTTTTATTCCAGGTTGCAAGCCAATCTAATTCGGTTTCATCTTTTGAATGATTTTTTCTGCTGGAATAATGAAAATTCCCGTTTTTATCTACTTTAAGGGTATTTCCTATAAGGATTGCACTGGGTTCTTCGCCAAACATCGCAAGTAATATTTTAGCCTTTTCTTCAAAAGACTTCTTTCCTTTTAGAATTTCTACAGCTGCTTCAAAGGCTTCTTTTACAACCTGCATTGTTGATTCGTCTTTAATATTGTTTCTTTTATAAAATTTATCTATATTATCAGATATATGTTTTAAGTAATTTATGTCCCTTTTTTCGAGTTTATATACAACTACATCTTTTGTTTTTTCTTGTAAATAACAATATTTTGCAATTGGAATTGCGCAAAAACTCTGATTATATGGTTGTTTGTATGAATTATCTATTTTCATTATTTACCTTTTATGTTTTATAAAACGTGTGTGAAAAATATTTTTGCTGTTTAAAAATTTTATTTAAGTGCAATTGTATTTTTTAAATCTTCAAGAAACTCTTTTCTGTATGTAAAACCCAAATGTGCGCCATTATCAAATAAAACTGTTTTATTTCCGGAGTATTGTTTGAGTTGTTTTAGCTGGTTTTTATTTGTCAGATAATCATTTATTGAATGATATATTTTGTAGTTGTTTGCGTTGGAAAGATAGTTTGAAATTGAGTGCAGGCTTGCTTCATAACTAAAATCTTCAAAATTTTTGTTTTCTTCTGTCACTAAATATTTTTTTGCATAATCCTGATATCCCATATTATTTATCATTTTATAATTATCCGAATTTGCGGTTTTATTTGAATTATTTTCAATTGTGAATATTAAATCAGATAGTTTTTGATGCATTAAAAATCCTGTTATCAATTTGCCTTCTTCTTCACTAAAAGGAAGATTATTGACTTCAAAGTTTATGTCTTTTTTATTTTCAAAAATTTTCACGATTTTTGCTGCGCTTAATGCAACTCTTTCTTTTAAATCATTTGAAGAATTATTAAAATCTTGTGAGTTTTTATCTACTTGTTTCATTGCGTAAATAAGGTCTATGGGTGGACAGATTGCGATATATTTTGTATTTCCGAGTGTATTATTACGAAATTCACTAGCGCCGGTGAAAAGAGTAATTACTGCGCCGAAGGAAGTTCCGATAATTGTGATATCGTTTATGTTGCAGTTATATTTACTTTCAAGTTTTTTGACAATTTTTGCCGTAACATTTTTAACGGCTTCACAATCTTTTGCAGGTAGTCCGGGTCTGTAGTCTGGGGGCATACTTTTTACAAATTCCCACTGAAAATGGCTTCCTTGTATTATTACGGAATAACCTGCGTCATAAAATATTTTTCCGAATATTGCAGAATTTCCTGAGTTTATCCCTTCTCCGATAGAGGGATATATTACTGCAACAGGTGCATTTTTTTCTTTTTGCATAAGATATTTAAAGTGATAGTTTTCTCTGTTTTCTACAATATTAACAGATTCCGTTTTTAATCTTTTTGAAAAGTTTCTGTTCCAGATTGATAATTCATTCCACATTGATTTTTCGGGGCAGCTCATTTGCATTAATGCTGTTCTCATTGAGTCAACAACTGGGTTTTGAGGGTTGTACCCAAATAATTTTTTATCAGGGTCAAGTTTAAAGTTTTCAGCTCCAAAGTTTTTATTTATTTCGTCTATGAATGTTCCTCCATACAGCATATTTGGATTGACGACTTCTGAAGATACTTCAACAGAAACTAAATTTTTATCAGAGTTATTTTTTTCTTGTGTAATATTTTTTGTTGGTAATTTTTCCTCATTGTGTGATGCGGTTTTGATATCCCCAACAGATAAAGACGAGATTATATTTTCCCGATCGTAGTTTTTACATTTTATATAACTATCAATACCAAAGGCTTTTTTGGCAATGTCATAAGGGTCTGCATATGTTGATTCTACCATTGAAAATAAAGGCTGAAGATATGATGTTCGATTTATTGTTAATCCGGCTTTTACTATTGCCAACACCGGTGTTCCAACGTATGTACTTGGGTTAAATGCCATATCAAGAATTTTTCCGAAAATTCCTCTGATATTTGTAAAATTTAAAACAGGTAAAACAAAATAAGGTCCCGGCTTTATGTTGCAACTTGCAAGAGCCTGTTCCATATTTTCTTTTGTCTGCTCGATTTTAAACAGATGTCTTGCAGGATCATACATTCCGCCAAGACCTAATATCGTGTTAATAAAAAATCTTATACTTTCATTTTTTGAAGTTTTAAAATCTTTTTGTATTAAACTGCTGATAAGCCTGATAGGATATTCAATATTGTTAGTTATTCCGTGTAATCTGTCCATCCCGTATTCAGGCATGACAGATGCCCAAAGTGTGTGAATAGGGCGTATTGCGTATTTATTTAATTTTAGATTAAAATTAAACATTTTCCTGTTGAATTTTTCCAGTTTATCATTCCCCAAAAATTCGTATGAGTAATCAGGATATTTTGTATCAAACGCAAAAACGCTGATGTTATTGAATATAAAGCAAAATAAAATAATAAATATTACTAATCTTTTTTTTAGCATATAACCTCACCTGTTTTTTACAAATGAAGTTTAAAAAAAGATTGGCATAAATACATTACACAATGAGGGAACACATATGATTATTTGAATTAAAACAAATAAAAAGGCGCTGAAATACATCAGCACCCAAGAAGATTGATTATGATGGATGATTCGATTTTATATTTTTCCCCTATATTTTTCCCTAATTATTTATTTTCCCCAGATAGACTTGGAATTTATAATCCCTTTTTGTATTTTCCCGATAGAATTTGATTTAATATCCCTTACATTTATATAAAAAATTTATTCAGAAAATAATTGCTTATATTTTTTAATATGTTAAGAAGTGTGAAGTTTATTATTTGCAGATGTGTCTGAAACACTTTTAACCAGTGCATTAAAGATAACCGGATCAATGTTACCTTGTTGTACTTCTTTTAGTAAAATGGTTAATGCCTGTTTTGGGGTATATGCTGTTTTGTATACACGATTTTCTGTCAGTGCGGAATATTTATCTGCAATATTTAATATTTTTTGGTTTATGTTCGTTGTAAAGCCGTCTTTATGGTGATTTTTAACCAGATTTAAAATTTCATTATCAATGCCGGAATTTTTTAATAATTCGTATCCTAATGTTGTGTGTAAATCCATAATTTCGTGTTCCTGTGGAGTCAGGGATCCTTTTTTGTTTAAAATTTGAGCAGGAATAAGAACCTTCCCGAAATCATGCAGAATTGCGGCATCCTTTATATATCTTATGTTGGCGTTTTGTTTTAGAGCCGGTGGTAAATTTTTTACAATTCCTGATGCAATTTCCTGCGTGTCTTTGCAATGATGACTCTGTATGTCTTTCAGTTCCTCCATATTGAGCTTTAGAGGGATATTATGTTTATTTAAGATGTTTTTTATTTCCTGATTTTGAGAAATGGATGTTTTTATATAATTCTCGTCAAAAAACTTTTCAACAGAGGTTCTTTGGAAACTGTCATTTGGTATGATTGTATTTCCAAAAGAGATTTTATGGTTATTTAGTTGTACTTTTGGCCTGAAGTTTATGCTTTGCAGACCGAAATTAAAGTCGATTCCCACTATTTTCCACACTAAAAATTGCACACTTCTACATATTTATATAAAGTATTTTTATTAATAAAAATTGCGTAAATTTTAAATTATTATTTTTGGTGTTAAAATATCTTTACTATGAATGAAATTAAAAGGGTTTTGATATGTGGAATCGGGGCTGTCGGTTCTATATATGCAAATAAAATAAATGAGTATAATTCTGATTTATTGAGGATATTGGTGGATAAAAACAGATATGAAAAATATTTAAAATCCCCAAAGATTTTTAATGGTAAAGAATTAAAATTAAATTATATTTTGCCTGAAGATAAATCTTATCATGCTGATTTGATTATTATTGCGACAAAATTTGGTGGTTTAAGTGAGGTTATTGAAAATATAAAAAATTTTGTAGGCAGTGATACGATAATTATTTCATTAATTAATGGTGTTACCAGTGAAGAAATAATTGCACAAAAATATGGCTGGAAACACACTCTGTTAGCATATTTTATAGGTCATAGTGCTATGCGTAACGGTAATATAATTTCCCATGATGGTGTAGGAAAAATTGTTTATGGAATAAAGGATGAAATTCATACAGATATCAAAGATATAGAGATTGTTGGTAAATTTTTTGATAAAGTCGGAATAAATTATGAAAATCCATCTGATATGCCAAGGGCTTTGTGGTTAAAATATTTATTAAATACCAGTTCAAATCAGGCATCTGCCATTTTGAAAATGACATTTGGTCAGATGCAGCAGAGTGAAAAGTATATGTATTTTATGAAAAATGCAATGGATGAAGTTATTCAAATTGCCAAGGCATGCGGAATAAATAATACAGAAACAATGCTTGAAGATGCATTAAAAGGATTTGCGATGATGTCACCAGATGGTAAAACTTCCATGCTGCAAGATGTTGAAGCAAAACGTAAAACCGAACTTGATATATTTGCAAATACGGTTATAGAATTGGGAGAAAAATACAATATTTCAACCCCGTATAATAAAATTATGAAAGAAATGATAGAAGTAATTGAAGAAAATTACTAAACATTTATGACAAAATCTGAAACGGACATTTTGAACAATGTGCCTTTGGATGCAGTACAAGATTATCTTCAAGATCATACATTTTTTCAATTTTAGTAACCAGAGAAGCTCCGCATTTTGGGCATTTCAGTCCCCCTGCACCATTTAATATAAGTTGCTTAAGACTTTCAATTATTTCAGGTGAGATAATTTCATTTGCAATATCCTTTTCCAGGGCTTTGATTTCATGTGTTTCACATTTCAAAACTTTTGCCAGAGCTTGTCTTGTAGTTACAGACATAAATAATTGTCTGCCTTCCTCTAATTCTTCTATTTCGGTTACCGGAACATTCGAGGCAATTGATAATCCTTTTATTGTCAGTCCTAATTCTTCTCTCTTATTATTTATAAATTTTGCCAAAGTATTCATGAACTAATAATAGCACAAATCATGATTATGTTTGATTTTTGGAATGTTAAGTTTTATTAACAAAATATTTCTTAAACGCAATTATTTAATTATGAAATACTTTATATATATACGAGATGGAAAATCATTCGATATAGGAAACAACATATTAAGAATATGTGAGTAAAAAAGGAGATTGTCATGGTGAGTATTCGTAAAGACTCTTTTAACATTCAAGGATTGAATTTAACACCAGCATCAGGTACAAAATTTGTCGGAGTCGCTGAACATGTTGGAAAAGGATTAAACGAACCTTTACTTCATTTTAATGAGATGGGCAAAGATTTATTGACACAATCAGCACAGAATGTTTATGGTGCTCAAAGTGTTCAAGCATCATATAACAAAACAATTGCAGATGATACAAATACTATATTAAAAAATCTGGGATTTAATTTGAAAGTAGCTCCAAGCCAGGTTGCATCTGTAGCAAACGGATATAATACAGTTGTTGCACCCGGCATGCAAAGAGCTGCGGATGGGGCAGTTGCAGCAAATATTCAAAATCCAAACGGACCATTTGCTGAACTATTTACTTAAATCAACAAAACTTAATTACTCACATAAAATCAAAAGGTCAGCTATAGCTGACCTTTTTTTTAATTAAAATGTTTTTATATAACCAACAACATCGCCATGTAATGTTTTTATATCATGTGAAGTCTCGATTTCTCCCCAATGAAGATTTTTAATCATATCGATTACGGCAATTTCTCTTGCTTCCATATTTGAATCGCAAATTTTTACAACAAAGCCTTCCTCAATTTCTGTATTTATAACAATACAAAGACCTCCTGCTCCGACTTTTGCAACTAAATTTTGCCCTTGGGAGATTATTTTTGTATCTGTTCTGTTTTCACCACCGATAATATATGGATAATTTAAAAAGGCATTTTTAATTCTTTCATATTTAGGGTTGCAAAATAAATTGAGATACCCTCTGACCATATTTGCTAATGGCATTGAATGTATTGGTACTCCGCAACCATCTTTTGTAACAGGAAATTCATTATTTATATGACATAAAGAGTATATTTTCCTTTGAATTTCTTGTTGCAAGGGGTGCTTGACATCATCATACTTATCAATGTCCCAATTATTAACCTTACAGATACCAAGCATCATTGTATGTTTACCGGAACAATTATTGTGAATTTCGGTTGCCTGTTGATTATTAAGTAGTAATTCATTTTGAGCCGTTTTTGAAATTGGTTCATGTTTTCCGCACTTCAGTTTGTTGTATGGAATTCCAAATTTATCCAAAAGACCTTTTACAATATCAACGTGAATTTTTTCTCCGGCATGTGAAGCACAACATATTGCTATTTCTTCTTCTGACATATTGTATTTTTTATCAAGTTCATAATCTATAAGTAATGATGCCTGAAGTGGTTTTGCGCATGAGCGCAGAAAAAAGGGATAATCTTTGTCTTCCCCTAATTTTTCAAGAATTCTGTCTTTATCTGTGCGCACAACATAACCGAAATGTTCCTGTTCAATAAGACCATCTCTTATATATGTAACAAGTTTTTGTGCTTGGGGTTTAGTGTTCATGTATACCTGTTGTAATTTTTAAATCCCGAATTTGTTGTCTCAAAATTTCATTTTCTCTTTTCAAATTCGCAATTTGTTTTTCATATTCCTGAGCTTCTTTTAATTGTGGAACTTCATTATGATCAAGAATAAATCTTTTTTGGGCTTCTTCTTTTATATTTAAAATAACATCAAGTTGTTTTTGGGAAATAAGTCCGAGTTCTACTAAAGATTGACCAAACTTTTTATTATGTTTTTTGGCTCTGTGTTCATAATTCAAAACAGCATCATCAAGTTGTTGCTCAGAAATTATGCCATCTTGAACAAAATATTCTCCGGTTCTGTATTTTCCGGCAAGAAATCCTGCAATATTCAGTATTTGAGAGTTGTCAGGAAGTTGAATGTAGCCTTCATCTACTCCAAATAAAAAATAATTTGCAATTTCTTCTAATGACATGAAAGTATTTAGTGCAATTTCTGATATACTTGTACCTTTGTCACAGTATTCAAGTATATTGTATACATTAGAGTCAAAGCCGGAAGTTCTGTTATCAGATTCGCATTTACCTTTGTCTGTCAAAGTAGGTCTGTATGTTGCGAAAATATATGCCAAATCACTATCCGTATTAACTTGCTCCGAAAGATTAATATATATGATTTCTTTAATCCAGTTAGGAAAATTTGAAATTTTTTTCAAAAATTTATCTAAAAAATTACGTTGCACAGTACCTACACTCCGATGTTATTATATCATTAATCAGTCTATAGTTCAATATAAATACATTATAAAAAATCTATTTGAATTTATTTTTTTTCAGATATGTAGTATAATATTTCTTGTTATAAAAAGGAGAGAATATAATGGCAGAAAATGGCAGAATAAAACCGGTTATAATATGGGTGCTACTCTTAATTGCAATAGGTGTAACAATAGATTTGGCGTTTATATATTATCAGGCAAATTTTAATCAAAATGCTTTACCAAGTTTTTGTAATATTAACGATTTTATCGATTGCGACGGTGTTGCAAGGACTGTTGAATCTCAGTTTTTTGGAGTTCCGCTTGCGTATTGGGGTTTATTTTTGTATTCATTTATTGCAATGTTGATGTGCGTGGATTTTTTGAAAAAGGTGCCGTTTTTAAAATTTTTAGAAGTTTTTAAAAATAAGTATCATTATATTGCTTCTCTTGGTTTAATTTCTTTTATAATTTCAATGGTTCTGTTGTGTGTAAGCTTAACAGGTATTCACAAATTATGTATAATGTGTGCAGTTACTTATGTTTTGAATCTTTTAATAGGTTTGGTTGCCGCACATGGAATAAAAGGGCACTTTATTGGAGCCATAAAGCAAAGTTGTATTGATTTTGCGGAAGCATTAAAACCTGTTCCATACAGAATAGCATTTATTCTTGTTATGATATGTGCATGTGGATTTTTAGGGTGGTCATATCAGAGTGCAAAATTTTCTCCGGCCTTAAAATTTGAGAGAAATTATGGAGAATTTATTCATGCAAAAGTCAATAAATATGCTGTAAAAGGCAATGTTTTGGGTTCAAAAGATAGAAATGCAATTGTTTTGGAAGTTTATTCCGATTATAAATGTCCTATTTGTTCAACTGCAAATATTATGGTTCACAAGCTTGCCAAAGATTTTAAAAATTTGCGTGTAGAACATCATAATTTGCCATTAGATACTGAATGTAATAAGTACCTGAAAACTCCTTTTCATATAAATTCCTGTGTACTTGCAAGATATGGCGAAGCTGCCAAAAAACAAGGAAAATTCTGGGAAGTAGAATCTTTATTATTTGAACAAACTCCTTCTAATGAAGAAAATACAATCCGGGTATTAAAAAATTCCGGTTTTGGTCTTGATATGGATAAATTACAAAAAGATGCTCACAGTAAGGAAGTTGAAGATTCCATACGGGCAGATATAGATTTCGCCTCTGCAAGAGGTATGATGGGCACACCGTCTTTAAAAATTAAAGACGATTTTCGAATGGGTATAAAAGGATATCCGGAATTAAAAGAATGGATTATAAATAATGGTGGAGAACTTAAAAACAAACTCTTCAACTAAAAAAATTTTGTTGCACGCATGTTGCGGCATATGTTCAGGTTATCCCATATCGTATTTGCAGGATATGGGATATCTTGTAGTTGTTTATTTTTATAATCCAAATATTTTTCCGCAGGAAGAATATAATATGCGGCTGGAAGCTGAAAAGAAATTATGTAATTACTTTGGTTGTGAATTAATAATCGGTGATTACGAAACGGATGTATATTATTCTTGTGTATCAGGTTTAGAAAATGAACCTGAAAAGGGTAAAAGATGTGATAAATGTTTTGAGTTACGCTTAGAAAAAGCAGCTCAAAAAGCGTTAGAGCTCGATATTAAAGAATTTACAACTTCTATGGTAATAAGCCCTCATAAAAATTATGATAAATTGACAAAAATAGGGCAAAGAATTGCGTTAAAATACAATTTATCTTATGTTTCAACAAATTTCAGAAAAAATGACGGGTTCTTAAAAACAAATCAAATTTCAAAATCTTTGAATTTATACAGGCAAAATTATTGCGGATGTAAATTTGCAATGCCTGAAAAACAAAAAATATCATACATATAGATTATGACGAATTTATTTATATAAAATATAATACCCATGATGTAGTATAGGCTTACGAGGTTATATTATGAGTAAAAAGTTTAGTATTACGCTTGCAGCAATTCTTTTTTTAAGTTTTGTTCCAACAAATGCGGCAGAGAAAAGATCGTTGCCGGGGTTTGATTCTGTAGGTAAAGATCTTACCCAAATGAGTAATACTGAATCTGCTAAATTGCAGTCAGAGACTTTAAAAACAGGCATAACATCAAATACAAATGATATAGATCTTAAAGAAGTTCTTTCTAAAAATGAACAAGAATATGGAAAAATGGAAAAAGATCTTGAAAATATGGATAAGCAATTAGATGCTTTAGATAAAGTTATGGATATAAATAATAAAATTAATTCCATAAATTCTGATAAAAGCATGTCTCCTGATCAAAAAATAAAAAAATTACAAGGATATAATGCAGAATTAAAAGATGCCATGAATACAATGTTCAAAGGTAATGAAAATTCTACTGAATATGCAAATGTAAAGAAAATATTTGATACTAATGATAAAATGTTTGATTTGATCAATGATAAAAATATTCCAGATAATCAGAAATTTGAAAAAATGATGAATCTTCAAAAAGAGTATACTGGTATAATGAGAAGTATGAATCATGGAACAGCCTATGGATCATCCGGAGGTGAACGAAATGCAGATTTGCGCAGATCCTCAAGAAATGTCTATGCGAATTCCAAAGAAGCCCCTAACTGGACTATTGACCAGCCGTTTTTTGAAGAAATCCCTGAATTTATAAATCCATCTATGGCAAGCATAAAAGAAAAATATCGTTTGGGAAATTTCACCGGTTGTATGCAGGAAGCAGAAGCTTATGTGAGAAAAAATCCGAAAGATACTTTTGGTTTTTATTATCTTGCAATGAGTTATGCAAAGTCAGGGGATAAAGAAAATGCTATAAAAGCATATGAAAAAGTTATTTCTATGCATGACAGTCCTATTATAGTAAAATATGCAACAAACGGAAGAAATTGTGTTATGGACGGGAATCCTGACAAATGCTATGAGAATGTGAATCTTCCTGACTATGTTTATCCTTATGCCAAAGAAGCTACATCTTATAATTTAACTCCGATAGATGCAGATACTCTTATTCAGAAAAACCTTGCCAAAGTTGAAGCTAAAATGACTTCAGCAGAAGATTCTAAAAACGATGAAAATAAAAAAGATGATAAATCTAAAAGTTCTGTTAGAGAAGTATTTTCCAAACAAGATGATGCTCTCGACAGATTTATCAAAGCTCCATACGGTAACGGACTTTCTCCTGAGCTGAATGCTGAGTATAAAAAACAACAACTCAAGAGATTAAGAGAAAGTATAAACAAAGAACAAGAAGGTTCAGGATCTTATTTTAATAATTTTAATAATGTAAGAAATTTTGATAAAACCAAATCAGAAGTTGATTCCTCAGTAAAAATTGCGATAAATGATTTTGAAGATAAATCATTTATGAATGATCCTGAATATATTCAGGCACAAAAAGAAATGAAACAAATTGAAATGATGTTTGGTTCATCTTCAAAAAAGTCAAATGATTTGGTCGATTTGCTGCCAAGTTTAATAGAACAGGGTAATGGTAACAATATTCCTCCTGAATTAATGAAAACAATGGTAACAAATTCAATGATGACCGATATTGTAGATACGAGTTTTTAAAAGTAAATCAGATGACAGTATCCTATAGACAAGTAAAGAATGATTTTCTTAGCGGAAGATTCAAAGGTTGTAAATCATTTTTTAAAAAAAATGGTTATTATGTTGAAGCGGGATATTGCGATATAATTTTAGATAATTTAAAAGAAGCGGAGCAAGATTTTAATGTTGCTCTAGAATATGACAGGCGCGCTCATTGGGGTTTACTTCTTATACAGATGATAAAAGGGGATATTTCCATGCGTCCGACATATTTTGAGGTTAGAAATTTTCTTGAAATGGATTTAAGTATTTTGATATTATACGGGAAGTCAAAATATATAGAACAAATTATTCGTTATGCAGATTTTTTGGCTTTTTACAATATGGAATGTTATAAATTTATCGGTAGATCTTTTTGGGCAAATAATTATATTCCTGCTGCTATGTTTTTTTTAAGACTCGCAAAGGATAAACTTTATAATGATCCTGAATTGCATTATTTGTTAGCATATATATACTATTACATTGATAACGACATAAAAAAATGTGAAAATGAAATCAATACCTGTTTGAATATTTTGCCAAAATATTATCCTGCGCGTAAACTTTTATCTATTGTTCGCAGTTAGTTAAATCCTTAATATTTCATTAAGAACCTTTTTAATCTCCATTTTTATGTTAGACTTTAATTAATTAAATAAACTTGGAGAGGTATTATTATAATGTCAATGAAGTGGTTAATAAAACTTTTAGGAGATCCAAACGAAAAGAAAATAAAATCTATAATGGGAATTATAGATCATATTAATGAACTTGAACCGGAATTTGCTGCAATGACAGATGAACAATTGCGAGCAAAAACTGATGAATTTAAAGAGATTTTGTCAAAAAGACCAACCTCAGATAATTTTAAAGAAGATTTGAAACTTGAAAAAGAAGCATTGGATAAAATTTTACCGGAAGCATTTGCAACTGTTCGTGAAGCCGGTAAAAGAGTTTTAAATATGCGTCATTTTGATGTCCAGTTAATAGGGGGATATTTCTTGCATAACGGACATATTGCAGAAATGAGAACAGGTGAAGGTAAAACTCTTGTTGCAACATTGCCTGCTTATCTAAACGCTTTAACAGGACGAGGAGTTCATGTTATCACAGTTAACGATTATCTGGCAAAGCGTGATAGCGAATGGATGGGGAAAATTTATAATTTCTTGGGTCTTAGTGTTGGTTGTATATTGTCAAATGGCGATGGTGCAAGAGATTTTGCTCTTAAATATGATGCATACAGATGTGATATTACTTATGGTACAAATAATGAATTCGGATTTGATTATTTAAGAGATAATATGGCAACAAGTGAGGATATGCTTGTTCAAAGACCATTCCATTATGCGATAATCGACGAAGTCGACAGTATTTTAATTGATGAAGCAAGAACACCGTTAATTATAAGCGGACGTTTGGCTCAATCGGAAGAAACTTACCGAAATATGGCTTTAGTTGCTCCACAGCTTAAAAAAGATGTGGATTACACTGTTGATGAAAAAAATAAAAACGTTATTCTTACAGAAGAGGGTATAGATAGAGCTCAAGAGCTTATAGGGGTGAAAGATTTATTTGATATTCAGACAAATTATGCACACCATCTGCTTCAGGCCTTAAAAGCAAAAGAATTATTTATTAAAGATACGGACTATGTTGTAAAAGACGGCGAAGTAATGATTGTTGATGAATTTACTGGTCGTATAATGGAAGGCCGCCGCTGGTCTGACGGGTTGCATCAGGCTATTGAGGCAAAAGAAGGTGTCGAAATACAGGACGAAACGCAAACTCTTGCAAGTATCACTTTTCAGAATTTATTCAGATTATACCCGAAACTTTCAGGTATGACAGGTACTGCAATGACTGAGGAAGCAGAATTTGGCAAGATTTATAATCTTGAGGTTACGGCCATTCCTACGAATAAACCTGATATAAGAATAGATTATCCAGATGTTATATATAAATCAGAAGTTCAAAAATATTTATCAGTAATTGATGATATAATTGCTCAGCACAAATTGGGCAGGCCGGTATTAGTAGGGACTGTAAGTATAGAAAAATCAGAGTATCTATCAGCTCTTTTGAGGCAAAGAGGAATCAAGCACAACGTATTGAATGCAAAACACCATGAAAAAGAAGCTCATATTATTGCTCAGGCTGGCCGCTATGGTGCTGTTACAATTGCAACCAATATGGCAGGCCGCGGAACAGATATTTTACTTGGTGGTAATGCTGAATATCTTGCAAAATCTAACCTTGACGATAAGGGAATAAATGAATTTCACCCGGATTATGCCAAGTTAAAAGAAGAAGCATTGGCTCAGGCAAGAGAAATAACAGAATCTGAACATGCAAAAGTTGTTGAAGCAGGAGGTTTGCATGTAATCGGAACAGAGCGTCATGAATCCCGCCGTATAGATAATCAGTTAAGAGGCCGTGCTGCGCGTCAGGGAGACCCCGGTTCTACAAGATTTTTCTTATCTTTGGAAGATAATTTAATGAGAATATTTGGTGGCGATAAGATTAAACAACTTATGACTATGCTTAATGTTCCGGAAAATATGGCAATCGATTCTCCTTTAATTACAAAGCGAATTCAATCTGCACAAAAAAGAGTTGAAACTTTCCACTTTGATATGAGAAAACAAGTTTTGGATTATGATGATGTTGTAAATATTCAGCGTGAAAAATTTTATCGCCAGAGAAAGAAAGTTTTATCCGGACGGGATTTATATCAGGATATTCTCTATATGATGGAAAGAGAAGTTGACAGAATTATGAGAAGTTATATTTCTCCTGAGCAAAAAGTTGAGGAATATATTTATGATGATTTGGTTACTATGATAAAAGAATTACATTCAACTGTTCCGCAGTTATCGAATTTTGAAGTTTCTGACATTCAGGGTATGCGTTTTGAGCCTATGTATAATAAAATTAAAGATTATGTGATAAATGCATATAAAGAACACGAAGTAGAAATCATCAATTTTTATAATAAAGTTATAAGCGATTATGAAACTGATTTTAAACCTCAGGAGCCATTCTCAAGTGATAATGTTGTTCGTAATTTAGAAAAAGATGTTCTGTTAAAAGTTGTTGACAGCAAGTGGATTGATCATTTGACCAATATAAGAATGTTACAAGATGGTATAGGACTTCGTGCTTATGGTCAAAAAGATCCGCTGATTGAATATAAGAAAGAGTCTTATGATTTATTCAACAAAATGATGTATGATATCCAAAGTGAAACGGTCAAACATTTATTCAGAACCCGTTTTGGAGTTCAAATAGTAAATCAAGACGGAGAGGAAATATAAAATATAAAATAAAAAAGAGAAGATTATCTTCTCTTTTCTAATAGCTAATTTTTCCCATTACAATTCTTTTATTTGCTCCGGTACAGCAAGGAAGGTTATTTGGGATGTCATAGTATGTACAGTATCCCAAAAGGGCAAAAGCCATAACTTCTTTAAAATTATTTGAAATACCGTAATCTTCACATGTTTTTAAATCAATATAAGATGGCAAATATGTTCTTAAAAATTCCATCAATGTTTTATTATATGCTCCCCCTCCACAAATTACTGCTTCATGTATTCCGACACTCGGATAAATAAATCTTTCATAGGCTTGTGCAATAGTTTTTGCGCTTAAGGCAGTTACTGTTGCAATTATATCTTTCGGATCTTTTGGGGCATATTTCAGGGTGTTTTCAATGTATTTCGGAGAAAAGTATTCTCTTCCTGTAGATTTTGGAGGTTCTGTAAAATAGTATTCATCTTGCAATAAACACTCTAACCAGCTGTCAGAAACAATTCCCTGTGCGGCAATCTCTCCGTCTTTATCATATGGTATTGAAAAGAACTTGTTTGCACAGTAATCAATCATTATGTTTCCAAGTCCTGTATCAAATCCAAAGGTATCAAAGTCCTTGGAAACGACGGTTACATTTGAGATTCCCCCAATATTTTGTATCGCATAGTTTTTACCCTTGTTTTTAAACCATTTTTCATCTGCAAAGCATACTAGTGGTGCACCTTGTCCACCTTGGGCAATATCTGCCTCTCTGAAGTTTGATATAACCATGCACCCGGTTTTTTGTGCAATTATAGAACTTTCTCCTATTTGGAGCGTACTTTTTAGGCTAATATTATCTATGTATTCATCAAAAGGGTAATGATAAACAGTTTGTCCATGACTTGATATAAAATCAGGTTTTCCAAATTCTTCGATTAGTATATTAGCAGCATTTGCAAAACATTCTCCTATAGCAAAATTCATTTGGCATATATCTTTTACGTTTGCTTCGTTCCTGAAAATTTGAAATATTTTTGATCTTATATGTTCAGGATATTTATAGTTTATTCCTTTTATAAGTCTTACACTCATATCAGGCATGACTTCGCAAAGACCGGCGTCAATGCTATCACATGAGGTTCCTGACATAAGTGCAATAACTTGTTTATTTTCTAGTTCTCCCATGATTATATGATATAAAATTTGCCTGTTTTTTGCAATTTGTTGCAGAATTTATCCCAAATAAAAAGTCTGTAACTCTTTATGTACAGACTGAATTGAAGTTTACAACTATCCTATTTACTCTCTTCTTTAAGATTAATCTAACTCCTAAATAAATTAGATTTATATATCTTTTTCATACATATTATTACTTTGTAAATATCCCTAATCTCCATTGTTTTGATTATTGTTAGTCCCTAATTACTTTAATCTCTTTCATTTTCCTCAAAAACTTAAGCCATCACCTCTGTTCTTTCCACTATTCAATATTCCCTTCCGATTCTGGTAAGAATTAAACTATCCCTTTTCTGGTAGCCATTTATTAACTCTCTATGTTTATTACTTTATACTTAAGTTTTGCGATTTACAAGTTAAAATTTTTGTACAAAATTTAACAAATGACCATGCCCCTAGAGTAGTAATAAAAAATTCAAGTTATAAAATCTTAATGAAGAAAATTTAATGAAATCTTGTAAATATCAAGGCTTTTTTTATTTGACAATAAAAATTTACAGGTAATTTTATATGCCGGCATGGTTGATATTTATAGATTTTGTCTAAAAGCCATGATATACTTTAATTGAGGTGTTGAATGAAAAATTTTATGAAAACAAATGTCGTAACTCAAAACCTTATGTCTTTTAGTGGTTTTAAAGGTATGTATATTTTTTCTCTGTTGATAGATGGACCTAAAACATACAACGATATAAAAAATGCTATTGAATCTCATGAATACCTTAGAGAAACTATTTCTATTGATACAATAAGGATATATTTTAATTCTCTTAAAAAATTAGGTTGCACAATCAAAAGAATAAACAAAAATCATAAATCATATTATTATATTGAATCTCATCCTTTCGAGCTGAAAATTGATGATAAACAAGTAAATAGTATAGTGAAAATTTATAAGGCTATATCAAAATCTATAGACTTTTCTGATTATATTGCACTGACAAAATTTTTTCAAAAAATTTCTCCATATATATCAAATGAAGATTTGAAAAATAAATTACATAATTTGTCTCCTTTAAGTAGTATTGATCAAAAACTTATTGAAGATTTAAAAAAATGTGTTGTAAATAACAATGAAATAACAATATTGTATAATTCTCCAAATTCAGGTCTCAAAAATATTGATATAATTTCGGATAAATTACATATTGATAGTGGGAAATTATATTTTGCAGGGTATAATTCAGAGCATGGGAACTATTCTAATTTTCTTGTTTCAAGAATTATTAAAATAGTAAGTATTAATTTAAACAAATCAAAACTAAAAATTCCTGATTATAAAGTTGTTTATGAATTTAAAAAAATTGATAATACATCTTTTGAACTCGTCCCGGGCGAAAAAATTATAGAAGAAACAGGTGATAAAGTAATTATTGAATATACATCCAAAAATAAATTTTTAATAACACAGAGAATTTTATCTCATACAACAAATTGTAAAATAATTTCACCTCAGAGTTTCAAAGAAGAGGTAATATCTTGTTTAAAACAGATGAAAGAAGGATATTTTGAAGGAAAGTAAAATAAAATTAAATAGTGGTTGTATAAAAATATTCAAATTTCTTTCTCTTTTATATGAAGATAAAGCAGATTATGATGCTGTTTGCAGTATTTTTAAAGAAGATATAAGTCAAACGGATAATAATATTCAGGTGGTTTTGAATAAATATCTTAATGCTTTAAAAGTTTTTGGTATTAAAGTTTTAAAGAAAAAAAATAAATTTGTGATGGAAAATAGTTTGTATTCTTTTCCTTTTGATTTTGAAGATTTAAAATCTATAAACTTGTTATCTGATACTTGTAATGCTTTTCCTGACAGCGAAGCTGTCCAAAATTTAAAAAAATTACTGAAAAATATTATGATTCGTATGAACAATGAAGATCGTAATAAAATGGATGTAATTTTTAATAGGCATGATTTCTCTTTTTATTATTCAGATTTGAGATCTCAAATAGAACAATGTGAAAAAATTTGTAAAAATGATTATATTGTAGATGTGGTATACATAAAAAATAATAAAGAACATAAATGTAGTTGTAAACCCAAAGAAGTCATATATGATTTTAAACAGGCATATTTAGTTGCATACGATATACATAAAAACGAAAAACTGGAAATACCTTTACCCAACATAATGTCATTAGTAGAGTTACCCCAGAAATCAAATTCTTCTGAGCTTCCAACTACAGTAGTTTTTAAATTAAAAGGCCCATTGGCAAAAATTTATAAATTAAAAGAAAATGAATATACACTAAATTTTGAAAAAGATGGCTCTCAAGTCGTAGTAAATAAAGATGAACCTTTTGATAAATTGTTTTCAAGATTAATGCGTTATGGAAAAAATTGTGAAATTATTAGCCCTAAATTTTTAAGAAATGAATTTATCAGTATTATAGATAAGATGTTAAACAACTATAGCAACTAATTTTTACAAATACATATATCTATGTTAATATGGACATATGGAAAGAAAACCTGTAGTTGCAATAGTTGGAAGGCCGAATGTAGGAAAATCTACATTTGTAAACCGTCTTGTTGGTGCAAGGAATTCTATTGTAGATGATGCTCCGGGTGTCACCCGTGACAGAATTTATTTTGATGTTGAATGGCAAAATAAATGGTTTACTGTCATTGATACAGGAGGAATTATTCCGGGAGATGACGATGATATTATGAATTCTATTTTTTCACAGGCACAATTAGCTTGTGAGGAAGCAGATAAAATAATTTTTATTGTTGATGGTAAAGACGGTATAAATCCGATAGATTATGATATTGCAAATATTTTGCGTCGGGCTGAAAAACCTGTGTTTTTAGCTGTTAATAAATGTGATAATCCGGAATCAATGATTATGGTGAGCGATTTTTATGCTTTATCTTTAGGAGAACCGTTGGCAATATCCGCATTGCACGGTTCAGGTGGTGTTGGTGATCTTTTGGATTTAATCACAGAAGATTTTACAACAAGTGAAGAAGAAACAGAAAAAGATTCAAGAATAAGAATTGCAATTGTCGGTCGTCCAAATGCGGGGAAATCTTCTATAGTAAATGCTTTGTTAGATGCAAAACGAGTCATAGTTTCTGATATATCAGGTACAACGAGGGATAGTATTGACAGTTACATTACATATAAGGATACGGAATTTACCATTGTTGATACTGCCGGAATTCGTAAAAAATCCAAAGTAGATTATGGTGTGGAAAAATTTGCAGTAGACAGGGCAATTCGCTCAATAAGAGATTGTGATGTTGCACTTTTGGTTATTGATGCGAAAGAAGGAATTTCCGATCAGGATAAGAAGATATCTTCAATAATTACTGAAGCCGGAAAAGGTATAATTGTGGCCATAAATAAATGGGATTTGGTTGAAGATAAAAAATCTAATACTATTAATAAATTTGAAAAAGAGTTGGAAAAAGATATTCCGTTTCTGAGTTATGCTCCCAAAATCTTTATTAGTGCAGTAACAAAGCAAAGATTGACTCAGATTTTTGAAGAAGGAATAAAAGTTTATAATGAGGGTTGTAAAAGGATTTCTACAGGCTTATTAAATAAGGTTATAAATGAGGCCTATGCACTAAATCCTCCAACAAGTTTTAAGGGAAAACGTTTAAAAATATATTATACAACTCAGGTAACAGCACAACCTCCTACTTTCGTCTTTTTTGTTAATAATGAAGAGTTGTTAAAAGATAATTATAAAAGATATTTGGAAAACAGATTGCGAGAGGCATTTGGATTTTTTGGCAATCCTGTCAGACTTTCTGCAAGGGAAAGAAAAGAGAAAAAATAAATGGCTGAAAACAGAAAAAAAGCATTGTTAATAAAATTATCATCTTTAGGTGATGTAATATTTAATGTTCCACTGGCAAATGCCTTGAAAGATGCCGGATATGAAGTCACCTGGCTTGTTTCTGAAAAGGGTATTCAAATTGTAGAAAATAATCCGTGTGTAGAAAAAGCAATTCTTGTTCCGATGAAAAAATGGAAGCAAAGAGGACCTTCATTAGAAAGTTTTTTAGAATATTTGAGTATTTTAAAGCAAATCAGAGCAGAAAAATTTGATATTGCAATCGATTCACAAATGATGTTAAAAAGTTTGTATTGGCTATTATTTTGTGGTGCAAAACGCAGAATAATATCAAAAGAAGGCAGGGAGTTATCTTTGCTTGGCGGAAATGAATGGATAGATAATATTTCTTACAAGCCTGATTCTCCAATTGTAATGAATTATCTTCGATATGCAAATTATCTTGGTATTAATATTGCTCCGGAGGATATAAAGGTAACTCTTCCTCCAAGAAGCAGTGAACAGATCAATAAGATTGATAATTTATTATCCGGTTTGGACCCTTCAAAAAAAACTGTTGCTATTGCGCCGGCAACTACTTGGGCAAATAAACACTGGGACAAAGATAACTGGCGCTCTGTTGTTGAATATTTGTCAGATAAATATAATTTAGTTTATACGGGCGGAAATGGTGATAACGAATTAATTGAATATATTTCACAGGGAAAAGGCCTTAATTTGGCAGGTAAAACGGATATTTTAGAGTTAATAGAAGTTTTTTCCAGGGTTCAGTTAGTTATGGCACCTGATAGTGGAAGTGCACATTTAGCTTGGGCTTCTCGTAATCCAAAAGTGATTGCAATATTTACCTGTACTCCTAAAGAAGTTTTGGGCCCTTTGGGCAGTCCAAATAAATATGTTTCTCTTGGAGGTTGTGGTTTACCTTGTCAGCCTTGTTTTAAGAGAAAATGTTTATTGAAGGATAATAAAAACGCATGTACTTATTCCCCATCAGTTGAGGAAGTGATATCAGAAATTGAGCGTTTAATGTCTTAATCATTGGGATTTTATTTGTTTTTATGCTAAATTACATTCAAGGGTATGTTGGAGAATTTAGACAGAATAAGGCAGGCAATAGAAATTGAAACGAAGCATCGCTACATTGATATTCAGGGGCGGGAGCAAACTTTTTCGCATTTTATCAGAGGAGAGATTAAAAAAACTTTAAAAAAAGATAAGACTAACCCAAGATGGCAAGTCCTTTATGAAGCATTTGATGTTTATCCATATTCTTCTGTTCCTCAAAGAAGGCGTTCTATTGAGCATCTTGTAAGAGTTTTAAAGCTTGAATTGCAAAAGCAAAAATCTCAGGAAAAAGAAGAATATGAACATAATCTTCAGCGTCAGAAACATCCGTCGGAAGTGGATGTAATGTATATAAAAGGAGTTGGTCCGAAAGTTGCGTATAAACTTAATAAACTTGGTATATATACAGCCCAGGATCTTATGATGTATTTTCCTAAAAAACATATAGATTATTCATCAAGAACCCTTATTAAAAATTTGGTAGAAGGCCAGACTACTACAGTTTTTGGGTATATCAAATCTGTCTCATCTTTTAATACAAGAAATAATTTATCTGTTACAAGAGTCCAAATTGCAGATGAAAGTGGCAGAATGGAACTTTGCTTTTTTAATGCAAAAGGCAATCGTTATGTTTTGGAAAGAATGAAGGCTCAATTCCCTCAAAATGCCGGTATTATGGTTTCCGGTGTGGTTAAGCTGGATAATTATACCCAAAAATTAACTATGGACAAACCTACATATTCTATAATGAGTGGTGAATTTCTTAAAAACCCAGATTCAAATTTAAATCTTGCAAGAATAGTTCCGATATATACTGTTTGTGAGGATTTGAGCATAAAAACACTCAGAAAAGCTATTTTTAATGCGATAGAATTATACAAAAATGATATTAAAAATATTTTACCTGATTTTATTCGAAAAAAATACGGAATTTTAGATAAAGCAGATGCAGTAGAGCAGGTTCATTTCCCAAAGAGTATGGAAGTATTGGAACAGGCAAGATTTTCTTTAATTTTTGAAGAATTATTTTTAATACAATTAAAGCTTATAAGATTAAGAGAAACAACGGCAAAAACTATGCCATCTTATGCATTGCAGGTGCATAAAGACGGTTTGGTTCAAAAGTTTATAAAGAGTTTGCCATTTGAATTAACATCAGGTCAAAAACAGGCAATAAATGAAATTTTAAATGATATGAATTCACAAACGCCTATGCAAAGATTATTACAAGGTGATGTTGGCAGTGGGAAGACTGTTGTTGCAACAATAATGCTGCTTGCTGCTATAGAAAACGGTTTTCAGGGAGCTTTTATGGCGCCGACAGAAATTCTTGCCCAACAACATTATAATAATCTGGTTCAATGGCTTACTCCTTTGGGTTTGAGTGTTGGATTGTTTATGGGAAGTCAGGGGAAAAAGGTTCGTAATCAGTTTGAAACATCATTAAGAAACGGACAAATAAATATAGCTGTTGGAACTCATGCCCTAATTCAGGATAATATAGATTTTAATAATCTTGGGGCAATTGTAGTTGATGAGCAGCACAGATTTGGGGTAAAACAGAGAAATATTTTAAAGAAAAAATCCCAAAATCCACAAATGCTTACTATGACTGCAACTCCAATCCCAAGAACTCTGGCATTGACTGTTCATGGGGATTTGGATCTGACAATAATAAATGAACTTCCCAAAGGCAGAAAACCGATAGAGACATATCTTACAGGCTCGCACAAAAAGGTGTGGGAGCTAATCAGACGTGAAGTAAATTCAGGTCGTCAGGCTTATGTGGTTTATCCGTTGATAGAAGAGAGTGAAACTCTATCTGCAAAAGCGGCAACTGAAGAAGCACAAAAACTTCAGGAAAAAGTATTTCCTGATTTTAAAGTAGGTTTATTGCACGGCAAATTAAAACCTGATGAAAAAGATGAGGTTATGAAGGATTTCAAAGACGGCAAGTATGATATTTTGGTTTCTACAACCGTTGTTGAAGTTGGTGTAGATGTTCCGAATGCGACTGTTATGGTTATTGAAAATGCAGAAAGATTTGGATTATCGCAGTTGCATCAGTTAAGAGGGCGTGTCGGACGTAGTGATTTGCAATCATATTGTATTTTGATATCTTCATCCAGAAAGCCTGAAACAGCAGAGCGTTTAGGTATTATGACTCAAACGAATGATGGTTTTGTTATAGCTGAAAAGGATTTGCAGCTTCGTGGGCCTGGTGAATTTTTGGGAACAAGGCAGAGTGGTTTGCCTGATTTGATAATTTCTGATATTGTCAGAGATGCAAAGATTCTTGAAATGGCTCGCAATGAAGCAATAGATTTTGTAAAAAACTACGATATAGAAGATTTTCCGTTATTGCAAAATGTAACTTCTTTAGAGATGTTTACAGGATTGGATATTTAACATTGTTACTTAAAACTATCTCTACAGAGTCCCTTTTGCCACCATGCGCAGGATGAACATAATTTTTTATGTAAATCTTTGGTCATAATTTTATCTAGCTTATTTTGAAGTTCGCTAAATTTATATTGTGTTCCGGTTTTGATTTTTAAAATATTTATAACTTTATCATCTAATTTATTAACATTTGATGATATACAACGAGCTTTGTCTTTGAATATTTCACTAGGGCAGTTTGTGCATAAATCATCTTTTCCTTTTTGTATAAAAATATCTGTTTGGGGGTTATCTTTTAATATTTTTGAAATAATTCCCCAATAAGCAGTATGAACATTATTATAACTATGTCCTTTGTATCCTTTTAAACATAAAAAATGATGGGGTCTTAATGATATTATCATAATTTCAATTCTTTATACATCTGCAACTTCAGGTAAATCTATACTTTTTAATCTTTGTTCTATTCGTCTGTACCATTTTAAGTGTTGCTTAAATAGAATTTCGTAATCTTCAACAGCTCCTGATGAAATATTTTTAAATTGTTGATCACAAGCGTCAGTCAATGCTTTTTCCAAAAATTTTGTATATTCGTGTCTGTCAATATTTTTGTCTGTTAATTCAATTCTTTTCCCGAAATCCAGAATTACTTCAGGGCGATTATCTCTCAAGAAGCAATAATCAATAGCCAAAGGAATTAAATTTACTTTTCCGTATTTTTTTACTGCATTTTGTGCAATATAAGCCAAGCCTGTTTGAAATTCAAACGGTCTGTAGTGAGGTGGTCTGATAATTCCCTGTGGGAATATACATAAAATATTTCTAAGATCTTTTAATAAATCTACAGAATATTTTAATGCCTGCATTGCCGATTGAGGAGATTTCTTATTAACCGAATAAGCGCCGCCTCTTGCTAATAGAGGAAATCTGTTTAATTCTTCAACCATCAAACGAATTTCTTTATGGCAAATTCTGTGGGTAATATTATACAAAACAATTCCGTCCCACCAGTTGCTATGCGGAGCAAATAAAATAGTAGGATAATCTTTATCTCTTTGGTTATAATTTTCTACTCCGTTATATCTGAAGGCGTAAAAACGATTCTGAAGCATATTGAAAAAATACAGACTGGCAATAGTTAACCAAAAACGGCTGGTTTTTGCCGGTGTAAATTTCTCCTCTTTACTCCTTAATTTTGTGGGAGGTACGTCTGAATATAATTTTTCTTTAGTAATCATATCTGAATTTTATCCCAATTAAATATAAAAATAAACACTTTTTAAGAAAAGTTAACTTTTAGTAGACAAGCATAAATGATTTAAGCATCCTGCCTGCACCATCACCTTTTAGTGATATTACTTCAATTTTATTTTTATAATTCATTGAAGTAGAACTTCCCCCATCGAATGCCATTGCTCTTGTAAGTCCGTATTTTTTACATAATTCTTTAACTTCGTACATATCCATCGGGTTTTCATCAGTAACAATAAAGATATGACATTCATCATTCCCTTTGACTCCGATGACTGTTCGTGATGTTTTATGCAGGACAGATGCTGCTTCTCTTGTAACATTGCCTTCTTCATCTCTTACGACAAAACCTTCTTCCTCAAGTCTTAATTCCGGTAAAACAAGAGGTCCTCCCTGTGCAGATGTGATAACAGCGCATCCGAAAGGTACACTAGAATTATGACTTACAATGTCATATTGAAATTTGTTACCGCATTGCATTATTCTAAATTCACTGCGGTTTAAAATTATATTCATATTTTTTCTGAAAAAAGGATTTGCAAGTAACGATGAATTAAACATCGGATCGGCAGAAATCATTCTGTCTGTTACTATATATGAAATAGTTTTCCCGTTTTTAGGATCAAAAAAACCGGCATTAACTGTCAATGTTGCTTTAGAAGCCAGATGAGCTTCCCTGTTTGTTTTAAGATCCTCGCTTGCTACAAATTTTATTTTTTTCTTAATTTTTTCACCTTTAAGAGTTATATGATATATTCCATCCTGGTGGTCTATATCAATATCTCCAACAGCATAAGACGCTGTAGCAAATGAAATCATCATTAAAAGTATAAGAAATATTTTTTTCATTATTACATATCCTTAATTTTGTAAAACGCATATATTGCACCCATAAATGCAAGTGTTGGGAATACAGATGTAATATATGGAGATACAATACCCTTTTCTGCTAACATATCAAAAAACGGCAGGGTAATGTAATATAAAAATACACACCCGATACCTATTGTAAAACCAATCAATCTTTGTTCTCTTGGTTTGCTAAATCCTAATAAACATCCCAATATTCCGAGCAAAATGCACACAAACGGATGGAAATACCTCTGCAGGTATTTATTTAGCATATAATTGTATACTTCCATTAAATTTTCATTTTTGAGTAATTTTAAATAATTTTTTAAATTTGCTGTTGAGATATCCCTTTCTTTCATTACGGAATAACTCATTAACGTATATGCATTTTTGGCTGATTCACCTTTTAGTATATCCAATTTATCCATGTGCTTAATGTCAAAATATATCCCATCATTTGAAATATTATAATTAGAAATATCCCTTAGCTCCCACCTGTCATCATAAACTTGTCCGTATTTTGCAGAATATATATTGGTAAGCTGATGTACATCTTGGTATACTTTATTAGAAAAATCCAAAACTATAATTCCGTTTAAGTTTTTGCCAACTGCATTTGATGTAATAACAGCCATTAGCGGATGTCCGGAGTCATCTTTTTGGGTATATATATATTGAGAGGTATAAACTTCTCCTCGGATTGCTCTTAATTTATTTTCAGAAAATGGGGTCCAACGATCTTCTAATAAAAAACAAAAGACAGATAACATTGCGCTTAATACAACAACCGGAATAACAATTCTCTGAAAAGACATGCCTACTGCTCTAAAGATTGTCATTTCTGAATCTTTACTCAGTTTGTCAAAAGTAAACAATGAACCAAGTAACAAACCAACAGGGATTGCCTTATCCAATATTTTAGGCAGTTCATAAAAAAGTAATAATATTGCAGATTTAAATCCATATTCTCCGGCAAGCGCCCTTTTTATGGTATTAAGTAAAATTTCAGGAGCAATCCAAACAATAGTAAACAAAAGAATCGCAACGAAAGTAGCCATTGCAACTTGTTTAAATATATACCTGTCATATATTGTTATTTTTGGAAAGTTTAATTTCATTATAATGTGAAATCCTTTCCCAGATAAAATTCTTTTGCAACAGGGTCAATAGCAACATCAGTACTTTTCCCTTGAATTTTTATTTGACCGTCAAAAATAACATAAGCCCTGTCTGTTATTGAAAGTGTTGCCTTTGGGTTGTGGTCAGTAATTAACACCCCAAGTCCTTTGTCTGAAGACAATTTTTTAATATTTTCTTTGATTTCTCCGATAGCAATAGGGTCAATACCGGTAAAAGGTTCGTCTAATAAAATAAAATCAGGGCTTGCAGCAAGTGCTCTTGCAAGTTCTACCCTTCTTCTTTCACCCCCGGATAAAGAAATTGCTGCTTCTGAGCGTAGTCTTTTGATACCAAATTCATCAAGTAATTCTTCTAATTTTTTGCGTTTTTCATTGATTGTCAATTTATCGTTCATTTGTAAAACAAGTTTTATATTGTCTTCTACAGATAAACTTCTGAAGCTGGATGCTTCTTGTGGCAAATAACCAATACCTTTTCTTGCTCTTACATGCATTGGCCAGCTTGTAATATCTTCCCCGTCAATTGTTACAATACCCATGTTAGGTTTAACAAGACCTACTATCATATAAAATGTCGTTGTTTTCCCTGCGCCGTTTGGTCCAAGTAATCCGACAACTTCGCCCTTTTGCATTGTAAAAGAAATATCGTTTACGACTCTTCGGTCTCCATATATTTTTACAAGATTTTTTGCCTCAATTTTCATTTTATCCCCTTTTTGATTACTTGTTATTCTACTTGAAAAAAATATATTATGCAAATGTTATGGCTAAAGATTTTTATTATTAATTAAACATTAAGTTTTGTAAAAAATATTTAAAATCAGGTTAGTTTAAAAAAAAACAAGGGATATATCTTCATGTATAAACCATTTTCTTTTTCTTTATTTTCTCCTACACACTAACCTTAAAACAAAGCCGTCAGTTACGGCTATTTTTATTTGAAAAATTTTATATTTTTTCGTGTTAATATTCTTATATGAAAGAATTTGATTTTTATGTAGTTCCAACTCCGATAGGAAATCTTGGAGATATTTCGCTAAGGGCAATTGAGATTTTAAAATCGGTTGATTATATTGCTTGTGAAGATAGCAGAGTCACTCAAAAACTTTTAAATCATTATGATATCAGAACAAGATGTATTTCTTATCACAAATATAATGAGAAAGAACGCATAAATGAGTTTGTAAAACTTTTGGAAAATGGTAATAAAATCGCCTTGGTTTCTGATGCCGGAACTCCATTAATTTGTGATCCCGGCAGTGTTATTGTAAAAGAATTAAGGAACCGAGGTTTTAGAATTTCTGCTCTTGCAGGTGCAAATGCCATAATTACATTTTTATCTCAAATTTCAAGAGAGGATGAAAGTTTTACTTTTATTGGTTTTTTACCAAGAGTTGAAAATCAGATAAATGATATTTTAAAAAAGTATGAAAATTCTGATTTGGTTTTTTATGAATCCCCAAACAGAATATTAAACACATTAAAAATGATTGAAAAAAGTCGTCCGAATGCAAAAATTGCAATTGGCAGAGAATTAACAAAAATGTTTGAAGAGGTTCTCATAGATTATACCGGGAATCTTATAAATCATTTTGAAAAAGAATCACCAAAGGGTGAATTTGTTGTCTTAATATTTCGTGATAATAATAATCAAAATGAAAAAGAGATGACAAACAAAATAAAAATTCTACAAAATAATGGTTATAGTGCAAAAGATATATCTGTTATTTTGTCGGAGTTATATAACTGGAACAAAAATGCAATATATAAGACAGCAATTGGTAAATAGTTGTAAAAAATTTTACTTTTTCTACAGGTTTATGCTACAATTTTGTAGGAGTGTGGAGAGAGTTTGTTAAGGAATAAATACTTGAATTTCAGCGCGCTAAAGAAAATACTACTAATCACATTTATAATTCCATTAGTCCAAATCCCTGCTAATGCAGTTGATGATGTATGGGGGAATATGGGCTTAACAAACGAATCCATTAATAAAGGTGCAAGCCAAAGCACTATTTTTAATACATATACCCCACCTATGAAGGAACATGACATTCAGGTTCCTGATATTGAGCAGCCGTCTTATTCCCAGAACATGCTGCCAACGGCGAGTGAACCGATAGTTTCAACAGTTTCTTCAGCTTCAGGTTCTGAAGAGCACAGAACAATTAGAAGCATTGAATTTTATGGTTTAAATTCTGTATCTGAAGACGAAATTCTTTCCAAAATCCAAATGAAAAAAGGCGGTGAATACAGTCGTGATATGATGCAGGAAGATCTTAAAGCGATCTATGAATTAGGGTATTTTTCTGAAAAGATGAAAGTTGTACCTACATACAATGAAGATGATACAGTTAGTATCAAAATTATTGTTGAGGAGAATTTACCGGTAAAAGATTTTACAATAGAGGGAAATACCGTTATTCCGACAGAAGATATCTTGGAAAAACTTATCGGAATGAAAGGTAAACCGCAAAATATAGCGCAGATAAATATCGCAATAGCTCAAATTCAGGAGTTATACAACTCAAAAGGATACATTTTATCTAGAGTTGATTCTGTAACTGACGACCCTGATGGTACTATTAATATCGGTATTAAAGAGGGCATTATTGACAAAATAATGATCGAAGGTAATGAAAAAACCAAAGATTATATTATTGCACGTAATATTTTAACTGAACCGGGTACTGTTTATAATGAGAACTTAATAAAAGAAGATTTAGTAAGATTATATTCTACACAAGCTTTTAAAGATGTAACCAGAGAAATTGAACCTAGTGAAGATATTCCTGATGCATATGATGTTACAATAAAAATTCAGGAACAAAGAACTGCAAGTATATCTGTTGGTGGTGGTTTGGATACAGTAACAGGTTTATTCGGTTCGCTCGGAATTTCAGAAAACAATTTCCGTGGCCGTGCTGAAAAGATTTCTTTAACAGGTTTGGTCGGTTCCGGCATGATAATGAATGACGAATCAGTTAAGGGTCATATGAATATTCAGGCAGAATTGAGTTATTTCAAACCTTATTTCTTCAATGCTGACAACTCTTTAAACACTCGTATATTCTTTAGGGATTTTGGTTCTTATCAGGTTCCGTTGGCAATTGAAAGAAGATATGGCGCAGAAATGACTGTGGCTCACAGATTAAAGTATAATAAGCATGCTACTGCAACATTTAGTTTAGGTTTAGAAAATATCAATGTTAAAGAAGGTGATTTCAAAAAGATATCTTCTTTATACAGACAGTATAATGTGCCTCTGTCTGAGCGTGCGAAGCAGTTAGAAGGTGGAATGTTCCTGTCATTGAGTCCTGCATTGATGTTTGATACAAGAGATTCTGCGACCGTTACAAGACATGGTACATTGGCAAGTTTAAGATTTGATGAAAGCATTGGTTTAAACGGTTTAAATAAAACTAACGGACGTTTGACAGGTATGATCAAGCAATATATTCCTATTGCGAAGAAATCCTCTTTGTCATTTACTGCCAAGGCCGGAGGAGCAATTCACGGAAATATTCCTGAAGTTATGGCTTATCGCTTAGGTGGTCCATATACAATAAGAGGTTTCAAAATGAGTGGTGTAGGTACGGGTAATGCTTTTGCTATGGGTTCTGCAGAATTTGCGACACCAATACCATTTATGGACAGAACAAGAATTGCATTTCTTAATAATTTGAGATTCACTGTATGGATGGATGCAGGTAAAGTATTTAAAGGGACTGTTTCAAATACTTTATACGACAGACCAATGTATGCAGTTTCAGCCGGTGTTGGCTTAAAAGTATTTATACCGGGAATGGGTCCGTTATCAATCGATTATGGTATCCCACTTACAAATCCGGGTAGAAACGGAAGCAAGCACGGATACTTCACGTTTGGTGTCGGAGACATAATGTACTAGATATATAAAATATAGGAGGAAATATGAAAAATTTAAAATTAGCTGCTTTATTGGTTGCAGGTTTGATTGGTATTGGAACTGCTGCAAATGCTGAAGTCGGATATATTGACTATGGTCGCATTTTAGAAAATTATCCGGCTGCTCAACAAGCCGTTAAAGAACTTGATGCAAAGGGTATTGAATTACAGCAGTATATGCTGGAAAAAGAAAAACAATATAAAGGTTTGTCTACTCCATTGCAAAAACAAAATTTTGAATCTCAAACTGCAAATGAGCTAAAATCAAAACAAGAAGCTCTTGCTAAATTCCAACAAGATAAAGAGGCTCAAATTTTAGGTAAAGTTCAAGCCGCTGCAAAGAGTGTAATGGTATCTCAAAGATTAGATGCAATCCTTTCTGATCAGGTTGTTTTCGTAGGCGGTGTTGATGTAACTGATTTAGTAATTCAACAGTTAAAACAATAGGATTATGTAAATGAAATATACCGATGATGGCAGACAATATCATATTGCACTAAAAGAGGGTGATGTGGGAGAATATGTTATTCTTCCGGGCGACCCTAAGAGATGCGCAAAAATTGCTCAGTATTTTGATAATCCTGTTCTTGTCGCTGATAATCGAGAATATGTAACATATACAGGTTATGTTGATGGTGTAAAAGTCAGTGTGACATCTACAGGTATTGGAGGTCCTTCTGCTGCTATTGCGATGGAAGAACTTGTTAAAATTGGGGCAAAGACATTTATTCGAGTTGGTACTTGCGGTGGTATGGATATAAATGTCAAGGGTGGAGATATCGTAATTGCAACGGGTGCTATTCGTGCAGAGGGAACAAGCAGAGAATATGCACCAATTGAATTTCCGGCCGTTGCAAATTTAGATGTTGTCAATGCATTGGTTAAATCTGCCAAAAATATGGGTTACACATATCATACAGGTGTTGTTCAGTGTAAAGACTCTTTTTATGGTCAGCATGACCCGGAAACTAAGCCGGTAGGTAAGGATTTAATTGATAAATGGGAGGCCTGGAAAAAACTCGGATGTTTGGCTTCTGAAATGGAATCAGCAGCGTTATTTGTTGTTGCAAGCTATCTTGGTGTAAAAGTCGGATCCGTATTTTTGACTGTAGCAAATCAGGAAAGAGAAAAACAAAATCTGGAAAATCCTGTAGTTCATGATACCGATATGGCTATTAAAACTGCCATAGAGGCTATTAAACTTTTACATAAAAAAAATTAAAATTATGAAAGGTTACAATATGTTTGGAAAAGGCAAAATGGAATATGTTATAAGAACATGTTCAGCTGAAAATGCTCAGGAACTTCAAAATCTGCTCAATGAAATGTCCATGAACGGATGGGAGTTGTATAGCATGCATGAGTCTGGAGATGAGGACTCTGAAGCTCTTATGAATTGTATATTTATGAGAGAGTCAAAATCCGGCAGTTCTGCAGAAAGTGATATTGTAAGTATTTCTGATTTTAAAAGTCAAATGGAAAAAATGCTTTCTCCTAAAATAACCGAATACGAAAAATGTCTTGAAATTCAGGATAAAATTAAAAGAAAAAGAGAAGAAATTAATCGGATAAAAAGTGAACTTGATAATGAATCCCCTGCAACGGGTTCCCGTAAGAAACTAAATGATAAAATTTCATCCGGCTTAAAAGATCTCGATGATTTAAAAGGAGAATTAAATAAAGCAACTTCTCCTGATTTGATGTTTTCAAAATTGCATGAAGAAAAACTTGCAATATATCTAAGCGAAGAGCTTTTAGGATTTATAGATTCGGAAAGACCTGATTTTGGGGAAGAACAGCTTATTGCGCAGACGGTAAAATCAAGGCTTAATCTTACAGAAACTTTAGGTTATATAATTCCAAAAGTTGTATTCAAAGATGATGAAAACCTGAATCCAAATGAGTTTTGTATAAAAATACGCGGAATGGAAGTATTTAGAGCTATTGTATATCCAAAATATAAAGTCTTTTATGCTGATGAATTGCATACAGAACATAAAATAAAAAATTCTATAAATGGTATTGATGAAATATCAGGTCAAAAAATAATCTGGGTAGAAAAATCTAAATCAAAAGATTTTTGGCAAAAGGGTATGACTTCTTCGGAATATATTTCTCATGCGCTGGAGTATGTTGCTGTTAAATATGTGGAAGATTTGCTTGATTATGAAGATATAGATAAATATCTTGATGTTGTTGAAAAGGAGAATTCATTTCTTATAGAAAATATTATTCCTGATATTTTGAACTATTCTGATATTAAATATATTATGACCAGTCTTATAAAAGAAAAAGTATCTATAAAAAATATCACATATTTGTTTGAAAAAATAAATGATTTTGCAGATGATGGTGCAAGAATTGATATAATTAATAAATTGAGACTAACTATGTCCCGCCAAATTTGCAAAAAATACGTTAATGAAGACGGAGAAACAATTTCGGCTTTTGAGTTATCCGAAAAAACTTATACAGAAATGGTTTTAGGGTGTGATGATGCCGATGAATCTGTTATTAAAATAGATGCAGATATGGCTGAAAAAATTGCTAATAAAATACTTAAAAAATGTAAGAAATTAGGTATATATATTCCAAAAATTATTGTTCCGATGGAATATAGACAAATATTTTTCTCATTATTGAGTCTTTATATTAATAATATTGTAGTTCTTGCGCAGGAAGAACTTGGTAGTTATTATAAAATAGACAGTATCGGGGAAATATAAATTTATTTTTCTTGAGCTGTTCCTGTTTCGTAGCCGGGAACAAGTAATGCAAGCGGTATTACCCTGCCTAGTTTTGCTCCAAATTCGGATTCTTTATTTACCATTGATGCAGACATGCATAAATCGTCAACATGAGGTGCAAAATCTGTTGCTTTAATTCCTCTTTCGACTTTTTTATGGTAAAGTTTTTCATTAATTTCGTTTGAAACTCTGTTTCCCGCAATAATACCTACTGCCAATGAACCAATTGTAGCAATAGCACTAGGAATATTTTCACTAATTGCATTAAATATTTTTGGTTTTATTACTCTGGCAATTTTAGAAGTGATGTTTATTTTAGGCATTATTTTTATTAGAGGATCTTTAAAGTGATTATATATTCTCGCTCCTGCTCCAACACAAGCTATCGGAACGATTACATCTCCGAGTAATTGGCTTAATACTTCTCTTTTTTTAGCTCTCAAATTAGACTTATCGTCTACTAATGCTCCTCCCACAAAACCTCCGGCAACTGATCCCGTTGCGCATGCAATAATCTGAGGTTCTTCAAATTCAATATATTTCCCTTTCGGTTTATATTTAAAAATTGCCCAATCTTTTATTGGGGTTTTAAGAATCCTTTTAGGATTAAGTGAAAAACCTTTTCTATGGGCCAAAAATCCCAAAACAGGAGCCATACCTGCAGCAGAAGATGCTAAAATTACGGATTTTTGTTTTAATGATAAATTGTTGTTTCTGTCAGGAGAATGTGTGAAATTAGCATTGGCTTGTGACCAATACTTTTGATTAAAATTATTTGTATTTACATTAATTTTATCAATCATAACTATTATTTTCCTGCCACTTCACATTATAGCAAAAACCAAACAAAGAAAATATTGCTATAAAAAATAATATAGGTAAAAATTTTGTTACATATAGAAAACATCATTGTTTTTGTGTGTAACAAATTATTAAAAACATGTCATTTTAGAGCAAAAAAACTTATTTACCATTATTATGCATGTTATCTTAGATAATGGAAATATATATTTTATGTCTATAAAGATACCAGAAGTAAAAACATATAAAACATTTTCAGCTGAAAATATAAAAAGAGCATTTCAACCCCGCAGAATAGTTTCTGCTATGGCCAGTGATGGCTTTTTGCCTGTTATCGCTTTGGAAGCATGTGTTGAAGCAGGCAGGACCTATCAGGCATATAAAAGAGGTGGGTTTGATGAGGCAAGGGAGAGAATAACAGAAGAATTTTCAGGTGCAGTATTTTGGTTAGGTGGGGTTACCGGTTTGAACTGGGTATTTGAAAAACTTGGTCAAAAATTATTAAAACTTCCTAATAAAACCGTTGATATTGCCAGTGATGATGTACGTAAACCGCTAGAAACATTCCTGGCAGTAGAGAAGAAAACAAATGCGCAAGAAATTACAAGCAAAATGATGGCAAGATTTAAGTTTGCAAAAGTTGCAGCAAGTGTTTTGATTGCGAATGCGTTTATTGGCTTTGTTTTGCCAAAAATTAATCAGGCTATAACTCGTTCTTATCATAAAAATGATGCTCAAAGGCCGGATAATCAGGCAGGCTCGAATGTTAATTTTATGCAGGCTCCTAATATAGAAGAATTTGCTAATAATAATAAAAATAATAAAGATATTTCTTTTGGCGGGATGGACTTATTAACCCTTGCAAATAATTTCGAAAATAAAAGAAATTGGAAATTATTATCTGTTGATGTGGGAACAGCAAGCGGACGCGTATATTCTGCAAGAAATAATGATGAAAGATATGAAATTGGATTTAGAGATATTTCATCTGTATACTTCTATATGTTCAACATGCCAAATATGAACAGATGGTTAAATAAACTTGAGCAAAATGGTATAGGAACAAGACTCGATCCTACTTCTGCAAAATTTGCAACTGAATATATGCAAAATTATGTTGGAACAAACAAGGTTTCTGTCGATAAATTTGCAAAAGATATGCTTGGCGAAACCAAAACTGTACCAAGGTCTGTTTCAGATTTATTTAAAGATTCTTCAGTAGCTAATCTTGATTCATTCTACAGTGCATTATATAAAGCCGGTAATAATACTCCGTCTCAACTTCAAAAATTAAAAGAACTTGCGCAAAAAATGTCAGAATTACAACCTAAGCTTATATATGAATATGTTCAAGAAGATGGCAGTGTTAGTAAAGTTCTTGAACCTGTTATTACAAAATCGCAGGTGGAAGCTGTATTTAATGGTGGACATATCAATAATCCGGAATTTTTGAAGGCCTTCTATCAAAATTCTCTTGGTAATAAATTTATGGATAAATATAAATATATTGCACAAAGTGATTTAGATGCAATGAAAGCAGATTTAATAAATTATGTACAGTCTATTATTGACCGTGCAAAAAGTGCAGGTGTTGAAGAAATAACATCTGATTTACTGGCTAAGGCATCTAAACATAACTTTAAGATGAATGCAATAAATTGGGGCACAGGATTTGTAATTTCTGCAGCATTTTTATCTACATTTATTCCAAAACTGCAATATCTGATTACAAAAATAAGAACCGGTCAGAATGCATTCCCTGGAACTGAACAATATAGACAGCAAGAAAATAAAAATAATTTGCAAAAGACGGCATAAAAAAATCCTGAAAACTTTCAGGATTTTTTGTTGAATATATTTTTATATTAACCAATAACAGGAGGGTTAAAAACTCTTTGAGCAAGTTCTTTATCTAATGCTAACAAACCTTGTTTATCATCTCCGATTAATTCTAAAGTTGCAAGAACTCCGCCAACACTTGCTTCTTCTTCAACCTGTTCTTTAATATACCAATTTAAAAAGATTAAAGCTGCTCTGTCTTTTACTTCATCTGCAACATCAGCAAGAGCATTAATTCTCGAAGTAACAAATTCTTCATGTTCTAATACCTGTTTAAAAATTTCTAGCGGTGTTGAACCTTTGATTTCAGGTTTATCAATTGCTCCAAGTTCAATATGTCCCCCGCGTTCAAGAACGTAATCATACATTCCTTCAGCATGTGCTCTTTCTTCTTGTTCTTGTATATTGAACCAATTTACAAAACCATTTAAATTCATTTCTGAAAATCTTGCTTTCATTGCTTTGTACAGATATTCGGAATAGTATTCTTTATTAATCTGATCGTTAAAAGCTGCTTCCATCTTTTTGTCAATTGCCATAATTTTATTCTCCTTTATTTTAAATTGTTGCTGCTATTTCTTTTGCTAAAACTTCAAGTTCTTCTTCCTGATTTTGTTTTAGGGAAGATTTTAATGTTATTCTGTTGCCGATAATTTCTGTATTTTTCCATTTTGAAATGATTTCAGTCATAAGGTTTCCGCTTGCCGGTGCCCATGAGCCGTTTTCAATTACAGCGATTTTTCTGTTTTGGATATTGTGTGCTGTCAAATCATGCAGTAATGTTTCCATTGAAACAAAAATTCCCATATTGTAAGTAGTTGAAGCAAAGACAATATGTGAATATTTAAAAGCATCAGCTACAATGTATGAAGGGTGGATAACAGATGTATCATACATTTTGATGTCTTTAACTCCAAGCTGCGCAAGTTTTCCTGCCAAAATCTCTGCAGCATTTTGAGTGTTTCCGTATACTGATGCATATGGAATTAAAACGGATTTAATTTCAGGTTCATACGTTGACCATTTTTGGTATTTATCTATAAATATACCTAAGTCTTTTCTCCAAACATAACCATGCAGAGGGCAAATCATTTGAATATCCAGTCCTGCAGCTTTTTTAAGTAACATTTGAACTTGCGGTCCGTATTTACCAACGATATTTGTATAATATCTTCTTGCTTCGTCCATATATCTGTGATCAAAATCAACTTCATCAGCAAATATATTTCCGTCTATAGCGCCAAAACTTCCGAATGCATCAGCAGAGAATAATAATTTGTCTGTTGAATCATATGTTACCATAACTTCTGGCCAGTGAACCATTGGTGCCATGACAAAAGTTAATTTATGGCTGCCGGTTTCTAAAGTGTCTCCTTCTTTTACTATTTGCCATTGATTTTCAGGTATATTTAATTCAAAATATTGACCTATCATCTGTTGAATTTTGGCATTACATACAATTTTTATATCAGGATATTTTGCAACCAGTGAACCGATTTCGGCGCAATGATCAGGTTCCATGTGATTAATTATTAAATAATCAAGATTTCTGTTTCCTAAAACATGTGCGATGTTTTCAAAAAATTGGTGGTTTACTGCTTTATCAACCGTATCTAGCAGAACTGTTTTGTCATCCATTAATAAGTAAGAATTATATGAAACTCCTGAAGGAACTGAATATACTCCTTCAAAAAGGGCTATTCTTCTGTCATTTGCCCCTACCCAATATAAATCTTTTGTGAGTTTTTTTACATTATGCATTTTTCTCTCCTTAGTATATTTAGAACTATGCTAACACAAAAATGTTATCAAAAAAATGTATTATTCATCAGTTTACAAAGTTGCAGGTGCCTGTAGCTTCACCATATCGTGAACCATACATATTGTTGTCATAATCTATTGTGAAATATGATTTATACCCGTTCGTATTCCGGTCTATTTCTATATCTGAAGAAGAAATAAAATCATCAGTCATAGATTGAATTTTGAAAATTATTTTATCTTTTTCATAATAAGAAGTATCTACGGGTTCTTTTTGCAGATATAATTTTTTATTTTCGTCATCTAATCTGAATAATCTGTGATAACTTGTTTTTGTTACTACTGAGTTATCCTGATTATATATAATTTCGTTGATATCACATTTTAAGATTTGCATTTTATCAAATTCAGGTACAAATTGATCTGCTTTTGCATAAGTTGTTGTAAATATAAAAATAAACACAAGATATAATAATACTTTTTTCATGCTTTTATATTATCATAAATTAGTATTTTATAAAGATTCAAAAAAGCGCAAAAATTTTTTTTACCAGTTTTATAAAAAATGTTCATATCTAAAAAGAAAGGGGATAAAATGAATATTGCACCTGTAAGTATGAGTAATTATAATTGTTCTCCTGCAGATAAAAAAATATCTTTTCAGGCGATGAAATTAGGTGGTGTTACAGTTAGTGATGAAGCAGGAAAGGCCATTAATAAATTAGTAGAAACATTAAATGAAATTCCTCGTCAAAGAGCTAAATATATAGACATTTCTTTAGGAAATTCAAGGGCACATGAAACTCAATTTCAAAGACCTTATTATGAGATAAAGGCAGGAGATAAAGCTTCTATAAATACGATGATTAAAATAGATAATTCAGGCATAGAGGATGCTTTTGTTGTTAATACAGAGAAGAATAAGGAAGGTAAAGATATAGTTAAATCATTTAGATTTTATCCAGGTACAACTCTTTCTTTTCCTAATATAAAATATTGGGAAAAAGAAGTTGGGAACGTCTTTTCAGGGGTTAGTGCAGAATATAAAAAAGGAGATATTGTGGCAGATGATGTCTCCGCCAGTATCGCAAATCTTATAAATACAGTATTGGGAAAATTGGGAATAAAATAATTAATAACTGAATATGTATGGCGAAATGAATATTTTCATTCCGCCATATCTTATTTTTTCTTAACAATTTTGCAAAAATTGTGAAAATCATGGATAATTCTGGTAGTATGGATATGTATCACCTAAAAATTTATTACAATTTTTAGATCTAAATAATAATCAGACAAGGGGACATTTTAATAATCATGGAAACAGTAGCAGGGAAGAAGATTTACCCTGAAACGGAATTTGTTTCAGGCAAGTGGAATAAAGAAATTAATGTTAGAGACTTTATACAAAGAAACTATACCCCGTATGAAGGAGATTCAAGTTTTTTAACCGAACCCACTGAAGCGACTAAAAAGTTGTGGGGTGAATGTTTGGATTTATTTGAAAAAGAACGAAAAAATGGCGGCGTTCTTGATATGGATACTAAAATAGTATCTACAATTACTTCTCATGGCGCTGGTTATATAGATAAAGATTTAGAACAGATTGTCGGTTTGCAGACAGACAAACCTTTAAAACGCTCCATGCAGCCATTTGGCGGAATAAGAATGGCAGAAGGTGCATGTAAATCATATGGATATCAGGTTGATCCCGAAATAAGTGAAATCTTTACTAAGTACAGAAAAACTCATAACCAGGGTGTATTTGATGCATATACTCCGGAAATGCGAAAAGCAAGACATGCTGCAATTTTAACAGGGTTGCCTGATGCATATGGCAGAGGTCGTATCATTGGCGATTACAGAAGGGTTGCCTTGTATGGAATCGATCGGCTTGTATATGATAAATTCGATCAATTTAATTCAATAGATGGAGAAATGACTCCTGACAAAATTCAGTTAAAAGAAGAAATTTCCGAACAGATTCGTGCTTTGTGGGAAATGGCTGAACTTGGTAAAATTTATGGATTTGATATTACAAAACCTGCAAGAAATGCAAAAGAAGCAATTCAATGGTTGTATTTCGGATACTTAAGTGCTGTTAAAGAACAAAATGGTGCTGCTATGAGTATCGGAAGAACTTCAACTTTCTTAGATATTTATATCGAAAGAGATTTAAAAGAAGGGGTAATTACAGAATCAGAAGCTCAGGAAATGATTGACCATTTTATAATGAAATTAAGATTGGTTAAATTTGCCAGAACTCCTGAATATAATGCGTTATTCTCCGGAGATCCTACATGGATAACTGAATCTATTGGCGGTATGGGTGTTGATGGAAGGACACTGGTAACTAAAAATTCGTTTAGATATTTGCATACTTTGGAAAATTTGGGTACCGCTCCTGAGCCTAATTTAACAGTGTTATGGTCAACGAGATTACCTCATAATTTTAAACAGTATGCGGCACACATTTCAATAACAACCTCATCAATTCAGTATGAAAATGACGATCAGATGAGAGTTATCCATGGAGATGATTATGCAATTGCATGTTGTGTATCTTCAATGGTTGTAGGTAAAGAAATGCAGTTTTTCGGAGCAAGGGCAAATCTGGCAAAATGCTTGCTGTATGCAATAAATGGCGGTGTAGATGAAAGATTAAAAGAACAAATCGGTCCAAAATATCGCCCAATTACTTCTGAATATTTAGATTATGACGAAGTTATGGAAAGATATGACGAAATGATGGAATGGCTTGCAGGCTTGTATGTAAATACACTGAATGTAATTCATTATATGCATGATAAATATTGCTATGAAAAAGCTCAAATGGCATTGCATGACCGTGATGTCAAACGATATTTTGCAACAGGTATTGCAGGTTTATCAGTTGTCGCAGATTCACTTTCTGCAATAAAATATGCAAAAGTTAAAACCATAAGAGATGAAAACGGAATTGTTGTTGATTATGAAATTGAAGGTGAATTTCCTAAATATGGAAACAATGATGACAGAGTTGATCAAATTGCAGTAGATTTAGTTCATACATTTATGAATAAAATCAGAAAGCATTATACATACAGAAATTCAATACCAACAATGTCAATTTTGACAATTACATCAAATGTTGTTTACGGTAAGAAAACAGGCAACACTCCTGATGGCAGAAAACAAGGAGTTCCTTTGGCTCCTGGAGCAAACCCAATGCACGGCAGAGATGAAAATGGTGCTGTTGCATCATTAGCTTCAGTTGCGAAATTACCTTTTGCCGATGCGCAGGATGGTATTTCAAATACATTCTCAATTATTCCGAATGCTTTAGGTAAAGATGAAGTGTTTATGGGTGATTTGAATGTAGAATTTGATTGCGGATGCTGTGAAGGTGTATGCAATAATTAAAAAAGTATATAAATTGAGGAGAAAATTATGACAAGTATGCAAGAAGAAAACCTGATAAATTTATTAGACGGTTACGTTGAAAAAGGCGGACATCACTTGAATGTCAATGTATTCAACAGAGAAACATTAATTGATGCGCAGGCTCATCCTGAAAAATATCCGCAATTAACGGTTCGTGTTTCAGGTTATGCAGTCAACTTTAATAAATTAACTAAAGAACAACAAGATGATGTTATTTCAAGAACATTCCATTCATCATTGGGATCATCAATGTCTTCATCTAAATCTGTTTCTGAGGAAACTGTTTCTTCTTCTGTTCTTTCTGATTCTAAAGAAGAAACATCAAGCAGAATGTCTATGCCTTCGGAATTTTCTAAAAAATCTTCAACAGAACAAAAAGTTGATGTTCATTCACATGTGTAGATAAAAAGTAAGATGTCAGAAATATATGGAAATATACATTCAATCGAATCCTGCGGAACAGTAGACGGTCCGGGGATTCGTTTTGTAATATTTTTGCAGGGATGTCCTATGAGGTGTCAGTATTGTCATAATCCTGATACGTGGTCTGTTTTTGAAAATAAGAAAATAAGTGTAGATGAAATTTTCTCTCAATATGAGGGAGTAAAAGAATTCTGCAAAGGCGGTATAACTGTTACCGGCGGAGAACCGTTATTGCAGATAGAATTTGTAACAGAAATATTTAAAGAAGCTAAAAAACGCAATGTTCATACGGCTTTAGATACTTCCGGAGTAATGTATAATTCTGAAAATTTGCACAAAATTTCTGAATTATTAAAATATACGGATTTGGTTTTATTAGATATAAAACATATTGATGATGAGGAACATAAAAAATTGACAGGTCATTCCAACAAAAATATATTAGGGTTTGCAAAATATTTATCTGATAATAATATTCCGGTTTGGATAAGGCATGTTGTTGTTCCTGAAATTACTTTTAATGAAAAATATTTGCGTGAATTGGGAAAATTTTTGTCTGAATTAAAAAATATAAAAGCGCTTGATGTATTGCCTTATCACAATATGGCAATTCCAAAATATGAAAAACTGGGAATAGAATATCCATTAAAAGGGGTTTCTCCGTTAACAAAAGAGCAGGCAATACAAGCTAGAGATATAATTTTAAAAGAAATGAAGCATAAGTAAATTTTAAAATTTTGTGATATAATATTTTTGCAATCGTGTTGATGTGGTACTCTGCCGACGAGAACGATTAAGTATCGTTCGAGGAGAGGGTTGTCTCAGACAACATCCGGCACATCGACGGTATTGTACAAGTGACAATTTAATAGTTTAATAATAAAATAACAAAATACCATGTCGATGTGGTGGAATGGTAGACACGCATGCTTGAGGTGCATGTGGCGAGAGCTGTGGGGGTTCAAGTCCCCCCGTC
>CACXDL010000029.1 GCA_902766395.1 uncultured bacterium | reverse complement strand
CGTGCCAAGTTCAATTTTAACGGAAATATCTTAAACGATATAAGATACCCTATAAGAATAAAATATGTTAAATTATCACTTGAGAATATAGATACCCTCAAACTCCTTGAAGCTTTTAACAACCCAAACAATGCAGAAAATGTAATTGCAACAGAAGAAGGAATAATTAATGTAGAAAATTCCGGAGAAGAATTTGATATAAGAAATGTTATTATTGAAAAAGGGAATTTTCACCTCGATAACGGAACATATAAGGATATCACCTTTTCTAACCTGAATGCAGACTTAACTTTGAATAAAAATGGAGTTGTCGACATAAAATCCAACCGATTTAATTTTGCAGAAGGACATTCCTCACTGGCAGCAAAATTTGACCTTATAAATAAAAAGTATAATGTAAAATTGGGCGTTAAAGATGTAGATTCAGATATTCTCGCAAACGCCTTGCTTGATTTAAAAAGAGAAATTACAGGAAAAGCAAGCGGCTTTCTTGATTTGACAACTGATGACACTTTAAAATTAAGCGGAATTATCAAATTTATCGTAAAAGACGGAACTATTGAGAAAATCGGGCTTGTTGAATATGTCTTAAAATGTGCATCTATCTTCAGGAATACAATAACAATGATAAATCCAGGAATTATTACAGATATTATAAATATTCCTGAAGGGAATTTTGAAAAGATAACCGGAGATTTGACTATTAACAAAAATATTGTAACCGGAATAAAAATAAAAACATATTCCTCATCAATTAGCAACTACATTGCAGGCAGATACAATATCGATAATGGAGATACCTCATTGAGAATATATACGAAATTATCAAATGCAAAAAAAGGTTTTAAAGGATTTCTTAGAAAAATATCCTTAAATTCTCTTGCAAACAGAATACCTTTTAACAGCCGTAATGATGCCAATTATTATGCCGTGGAATTACAGGAGCTTCCTGAAATAGACGCTGATGAGAAAGACTACCAAATATTTTTAACACGTGTAGAAGGGGACGTTGTAAATAACAACTATATATCTTCTCTTAAAAAAATTAAATAATTACAATAAAAAGGTTCAAAGAAATTTTTACGGGTTTTATTTATATAAACTCTAAAATTATCAATAAATAATAGTACAATTATGAATAACATAACATATATAAGTACTCCATCATCTCAAAAGAAATCGCTATTCTCTGAGTTTGCACTTCGGTCTGATTCGTATTGGAAACAAAACTCATCTTATTGGGCACCTTCTCAAACTATATTTGAAGATAAACAAAATACGAATAGCAATAATTATAACTTTAAAAAAATTGCAACTGCAATAGCAATAAGTGCAGGATTTATTATACTTACAAGGGCAGCTCAAAAACATATTGCCAACAATCTGAACAATGTAAAAGATATTATTCAATCTCATCTCGACAAATCAACACTTGGAGAACCCAGCAAATTAACCAGATTTTACGAAATGTCACTGCGAGGAATAAACAGCTTTATTCAAAAAGCTGAATGTGTAAATAACATAACCTCATTGAAAGATATTTTATTTATGAGATTGATGTATAAAACTGCTCCTACAAAAAAAATGCATCAATATTGCACAAAATTTTTTGACAAAATTTCCCGTAATTCTGTAATAAAATCATATCAACAAACCGAAAAAACATTTGAAAAAATGTTTGATACATTTGATAAACTGGATGAATATATATTAAAAAACGATTCTGAAGAAATTTTTGAGTTTAAGGGAAAAGAATACTCAAAAAAAGAGCTTGTAAACATTGCAAAAGACTACAGAGATAGGGCAAAACTAACTGTAGAAACATTCACTTCAAAATACGCACAAAATAACCGGTACGAATATATTAAAGAGGTTAACTCCACATTATATTCAAAATTTTGGGATATTGCATTCAAAGATTTTTGTACAAAAGAGGACAAATTTAAAAGAAAAGAAATGTGGCAAACTTTTATAGCCGCAGAGCAAATAAAAGGTGACAAAACTTTAATGGCTGAAAACGTTGCTATTGTAAGAAATGCAATTTCATATACCGACAAAGATAAAGCTGATCAAATTCACAAATACATAAAAAGCCTTGAAAAGATAATAAATTTTTCAGATACCGGAGGAATAAATATAATTAAGAAACTTGAATGGTTCTTAAAAACACCGGAAAATCTGAAAAACAATAGAGAAATATTTCTAAAAGAGCTTGAAAAATTAAACAAATATAAATTCAAAAACAATAATTTAAGTAAAGAGCTTGTGCAAAAGCAAGAAGAATATAAGAATTCGTGCATCAAAATAGTAAAGGACCTGGCTCAGGAAGAAGCTACCGGTGAAATTCAGGATATGATGGCCGTATATCATAAGATTGCTCCATTTGAATTGGCAAAATTTGGTGCCGATAAAGCTGTCCGGAACGCAGTTGAGTCGTTTGATAAATCAGTACGTTTGGAAATAGTAGAATACTTTGACAAAGTCAGAGATTTGGAATTAGGCTCTGCTCCGACAGATGTTTTAACAATTATTATTTCGCTGGCATTAATAATGAAAAGCTTACAGTATGCAAAGAATGATGACGAAAAAATAAATGTTATGTGCACAGAAGGGATTCCTCTTGTCGGTGGCGCCGGAGCATCAGTTATATCTGCAACAAAACTTGTATCAGGAAGCAAATCGATCTTACTGGGATTATTTTCAGGCTTAGCACTTAATGCTGCAGGAGAAGCCTTAGTAAAAATTCGAAACACAAAATCACCTAAAAATATTTTTCAAAAAAAATCTTTATAAAAAAATATTTATGATATAATCAGAAAATAGAATAGAGGGGAAAGAAATAACATGTTTGATGATTTTATGAAAAAATTAACAAGTATAAATACGGCTTTTTATATATTACTGGCATTATTAATAGTATTTATGTGGAAAAACCCGGATATTTCGCTAATGTTGTTTATAGCGTTAGTTTTTGCAAGTTCTTTGAACCCGCTGGTAGATAAACTTGAAACAAAAATGAAAAGACCGGTTGCCGCTGCGGTAGTACTTTTTGGTTTAATTGGTCTTCTTGCTCTTTTCATTATACCAATTATAATTCTATTTGCGTATCAAATAACTTTATTTGCAAATGATTTTCCTAACTATATAACCAATATTAATAACCTGATTTCTAATTCTCAATTTTTACAAAAAATGGGCGTTGGGCATATAAATTACGATGAGATGATATCCTCAACGGCAGCATACTCAAAAGATTTTTTTGATGGAGTTATGGATTTAGTAGGAAAGATTGGATCAATATCTTTGTACCTTTTGATTACAGTAATTTTTACATTTTTGCTTATGTCTGATAGAGAACAAATTAAAAAATCAGTATTGAAGTTATTCCCTTCAAAATTAAGACAAAAAACAGAAGGAATATTTGAAATAATAGGTCAAAGAATAGGAGGATATGTAATTGCCCAGACATGCGCAATTACCAGCGTTGGAGTGGTTATGACAATTGGATTATGGATATTTGGAATTCCGTATGCATTGATTCTTGGTCTGATAACTGCAATTTTAGATATCATTCCTGTAGTTGGTCCGGCGATTGGACTTGCAATTTGCCTTATAGCGACTTACGAATTTGGTTTTAAAGCACTATTGGTTGTAACAATTGTTTTTGCACTTGCACAATTTATTGAAAATAATTTTGTTCGTCCATACGCATTTGGCAAACTTTTAAACCTTCACCCAATGATTGTATTTATATTCTTATTTTTAGGAACTAAATATTTTGGTTTGGTTGGTACACTTTTTGCTCCGGCTATAGCAGCAACCATTTGCGTTCTTGTTGAAGAATTGTATACTAAAAATTTAAAATAATAGCAAATTTCTGATTTATCTGTTTTACAATAATCAAATGATAATTTTTGATTATAATAAACATGATATAGCATTTACCGCAATTAAATTTAATAAAGTTCGAGGCTTGAATATCCCCGAAAGATTTCATACAAAATTAACATTTAATAATACGCCGGTAGATTGCTACATCACAACAAAAATTGAAAATAGTGATTTACTAACAAGAGTCTCAGATAAAAAAAATCAAGAGCTGGGTATAGGCAGATATTTAAAATTTGATGATGAATTATTTAATATGTCTGTATATAATTATTCAGGAATTAAAGGAATAGGCTCATTATTACATCTTAGCCAAATAATTACAATGCTTGAAAACAATATTCCAAAAATTAAGCTATATGCTCTTGGAAATGCAATACATTTTCATTCGAAATTTAAATTTAAATCAGATTTTGACTCCTCTGAAAAAATTAAGGACTTTATAATAAAGGAAATTTTTCTCAATCATCAAAAAATTTCTGAATTAGATAAGGTCCGAGAACATGCAAGAAAATGGTTTGCGGCAAAGAATTTAAACAAAAAAACAAAAATTGATTGCGGAAATGGTATCATAAATGAATATATCAGAGTTATAAACGAAAAAGGGTTATACAAAGCAGATAAATATAACCCGATACAAGGAATGGAGATGGTCTTGGACAAAAAGTCAATCAAAAAATACAAAGATTACTTCAATAAAATGTTCGATAATTTTGGAATAGATTACCATATTACCAAAGGAGTTTAGCAATGAAATTACTGCCTATAAACGGAATTTCATATAATGTAACTATTCCCACGAGCACAAAAAAGTGTAAAACCTCTATGTTAAAACCGGAGCAGGGCGATACATTTACTTTTACAGGCAAGGATTTACTGAAACTTTCAGAACGGGAAATACTCAATAGAGTAAAAGAATCGATTAATTATAAATATTTTTTAGGACAAGGCACAGAAGCAGAAGTATACAGAATAAAAGATAGTAATTATTGTGTAAGAATACCATATGAAGCAAGAGATCTTTATTTGTCAGATTTTACAAAAAATGTAACTGACATGGATAAAGTTAACCATGTAGTTGCAAAATTGGGTTTTGAATCAACAATAATGAAATATTTTGAAGGAGAAACTCCTAAGAAATATCAAAGCAACAATAACGAAAGATTTAAATTTCAAGAGAAAATATCAAAACTCCCTGTAAAAGCATATAATATACTACTTAAGCACATCGCTCTTGGGATAGACAACGAAATGAAATATGATTTCTCAGGAGGAAATTTAATTGTAAACTTTGAAACTAAAGAATTAATACCTATTGACTTTATGGAAATTAAAGAGAATTCAGAATCAATAAAACCTCTAAGTCAAATGTTTTCAGTTCTGACATGTTATGGGGCCAAAAAAAACACAGAACTGAAAATATACAAAAAAATAATTGATTCTGCTCTGGAAGAATTTAAACCAAATAATATACCATGCATGGATGTAGAGTTATTTGATTTTGAAAGCATTTACGAAAATATTTTAAAAAAACATTCAAAACACAATTTGGAAAAAAAAATGAATAAAATAAATGGAATCATTGGAGAGCTAAAAGAATTAAAGAAAAAAGAAATACTGGATAAATCTTATTCTGAAACACTTAATGATAAAATTTCAAAAACAAAACAAGAAATATTTGCCATTTGCTAAAACTTCTGATTTTTTTTAATACAAGACTATTTTTGCTCGACAGGTTTTTATTAAAAAATATATAATTATAATTATTTTTGATGTAAAATTTTTTTTAAAATAAGGAATAATTAAAAATGAATAACAGACTTAAAAACATAATAATTAGATTTATATGTTTATTTATTCCTAATAAAAAATACCGTAGAAATTTTCGCAAAAAATTACTGGAGAAATATATAAAATTCCCATACAAAATTACTCCTGAATTTATGTCATCTTCAGCACCAAAAGTCTCAGTAGTTATTCCTGTATACAATCAATATGATTTTACGGTCGAATGCTTGAAATCCATCGCTTACTACAGGCCTGAAGTTCCTTTCGAAATTATTATCGCGGACGATGCTTCAACAGATAAAACCCGAAATATTGAACAAGAAATAAACGGAATAAGGGTAATAAGGACTCCCGGCAACTACGGTTTTTTAAAAAATGTAAAAAACACAATTCCTTACGCAAAAGGTGAATATATTTTCCTGATGAATAACGACATGCTTGTGACAGAAGGATGGCTTGACTCTTTGTATAAAACAATAACTTCTGATGACAAAATCGGAATTGTTGGCAGCTTAAACTTAAACATTGATGGCTCTATACAAGAATTCGGTTCAGCTTTAGACAAAAATGCACGCAGCCATATTAATAAAATTAAAAATATTAAACCTGAAGAATTAAACGCAAAAGAAGTTCAGTACTGCTCTGGTTGTTCTATATTATTTTCAAAAACAGACTGGGAAAGTCTCGGAGGTTTTGATGACAGATTTTGCCCTGCTTACTATGAAGATACTGATTTTAATTTTTCAATGCAATATATACTTGGTAAAAAAATTATTTGCCAACCAAAATCAAAAATTTATCACATAAGAAGCCTTACATATTCAACAGAAGGTCAAAAACTTAGCGAGAAAAACAGAATCCAATTTTTAGAGAAATGGGGAGATAAATTATAGTAAATTAATGCACTATAAATTGTTAGCTTATTAGCATTTATGTTATAATTTATTTATATCATGAAATTCGGGGGATAAGTATGAAATCAATTATATTAGCAGGGGGGTCAGGTTCCAGATTATGGCCTTTATCTAGAGATATGTATCCTAAACAATTGCTCTCTTTAGATAAAGACAATAGTCTTTTACAACAAACCTTTGCGAGGTTAAATAATTTTTCAAATGCACACGATATTGTAACTATTACTAATGTTAAACATTATTCAGATATAAAACTTCAGTTAAATAAAATGAGCAAAGATAATATTGTAATTGCGGAGCCCTTAGGAAAAAATACAGCTCCTGCTATTGCCTGCACTTTAGAATATTTTAAACAGAACTCTGATAATGATGATATGATACTAATTGTACCTTCTGATCATCTGATAAAGGACATTGAAGGATTTAACAAAACCGTAAAAGCCGGAGAAAAACTAGCTCAGGAAGGCTACATTGTAACCTTCGGAGTCAAACCAACATACCCTGAAATCGGTTACGGATATATTAAAACCCTGAACGCTCTTGAAACAGGATACAAAGTAGAACGATTTGTCGAAAAACCGGATTTAGCAACCGCAAAAGAATACCTTAGCGAAGGAAATTATTACTGGAACGGCGGCATATTTATGGGAAAAATATCGGTATTTTTTGAAGAATTTAAAAAACTGGCTCCTGAAATATACTCAAATTTAAATCAATTAGATTTTTCTCAAGATACAAAAATTCAATATGGGATTTACGAAAAGATGCCTTCTATTTCAATTGATTACGCAATTATGGAAAAATCTGATAAAATCGCGCTAGTTGAATTACAATCTGATTGGAATGACTTAGGTTCTTGGCAATCACTGTATAACGTAAAACAAAAAAATGAAAACGGAAATGTTATCACAGGAAAAGTAATAACTGAAAATGTTAAAAATTCATTTATTTATTCTCAAAAAGAACTTGTTGCGGTAGCAGACTTGGAAGATGTTGTAATAGTTGAGACAGAAGACGCCATAATGGCCTGCAAAATGGATAAAACACAGAATGTAAAAAAATTATATGAAAAACTAAAATCTCAACAAAGTGATACCACCAAATTACACAAAACAGTTTTTCGTCCTTGGGGATACTACACTTGCATGAATTCAGGTACAGGATATCTGACAAAAACTATTTGCGTTTTGCCAAAACAAAAACTTTCAATACAATCCCATAATTATCGTTCAGAACATTGGGTTGTATTAGAAGGAAGAGCTCTTGTAGTTAAAGAAGATGAAAAATTTTATTTGAATGCCGGAGATAGCATCGATATCCCTGTTAGAGCAAAGCATTCTCTTCAAAATCCATACGACGAAGAATTGAAAATTATAGAAGTTCAAAAAGGAGATTATATATCAGAAGATGATATTATACGATATGAAGATTGCTATGGAAGGGTATAATAATGCCATTTGAATTTGAGCAACAAAAAATAAAAGATGTAATATTGATTAAACCAAAAGTTTTTGGGGATAACCGTGGTTTTTTTATGGAAACTTATAAAAAATCTGATTTTTATGCAAACGGAATTGAAATTGAATTTAATCAGGATAATCATTCAAAATCTTCTAAAGGTGTGCTAAGAGGGCTGCATTATCAGGCATCCCCATACGGTCAGGCAAAAATTGTACGTTGTGGACGAGGAAGAATTTATGATGTTGCAGTAGATATTCGTCCAAATTCTGAAACCTTTGGTCAATATCTAAAAGTTGAATTATCAGAAGAAAATAAACATATGTTATATATTCCTGTTGGATTTGCACATGGATTTGTTGCACTGTCTGATGAAGTTGAACTATTATATAAAGCAAGCGGTGAATATAATCCTCAGGCAGACAGAGGAATCCTATGGAATGATTCTGATATAAACATAGACTGGAATATTGATTTTGATCCGATTTTATCTGATAAAGATAAAGCTCAACCAAAATTAAGCGAAATTAACAAAAAGGAAATAGGCTAATGACTACAATTTTAGTAACAGGCGGTGCAGGATTTATAGGTAGCTGCTATGTTAGACATATATTAAAAAAACATCCTGATTACAAAGTTATAAATATTGATGCTTTAACATACTGCGGTAATTTGGAGAATTTAAAAGATATTGAAAATAATCCGAATTATACTTTTGTTCATGGAAATATTTGTGACAAAGAACTTATCAAAGATTTAATAAAAAGTTGCGATTGTGTCGTAAATTTTGCAGCAGAATCTCACGTTGATAATTCTATCAAGCATCCTGAAATATTTGTAGAAACAAATGTTCAGGGAACATTAAACCTTTTACAGGCTTGTAAAGAATTAGGAATTGAAAGATATTTGCAGGTTTCAACGGATGAAGTTTACGGAACATTAGGTAAAACCGGATATTTTTATGAAACAACTCCGCTTGCTCCAAACAGTCCTTATTCGGCATCGAAAGCAAGTGCAGATTTGTTAGTCAGAGCATATTATGAAACATATAAATTACCTGTATTAAACACAAGATGCTCAAATAATTACGGACCTTATCAATATCCTGAAAAACTTATACCGTTCTTTATTTCAAAACTTTTACGGGGAGAAAAGGTTCCTGTATATGGTGACGGACTAAATGTTCGTGATTGGTTGTACGTTTATGACCATTGTGAAGCAATTGATGAAGTCTTACATAAAGGACAAATCGGTCAGGTTTATAATATCGGCGGACATAACGAAAAAACTAACCTTGAAATCACACATTTAATACTTGATGCGATGGGCAAAGATGAAAGTTCTATTGAGTATGTTCAGGACAGATTAGGACACGACAGACGCTATGCAATTTCTAATGATAAAATAACTGCAGAACTTGGCTGGGAACCGTCTGTTACTTTTGAACAGGGTATAAAAATGACAATTGACTGGTATCTGAACAATCAAGATTGGATAAAACATATTGAAGAAAAGAAAGCGAGCCTTGTATAATGACAAAAGTTCTTGTTACTGGTGCAAATGGTATGTTAGGGCAAGATCTTTGTCCTATATTAGAACAGAATGGCTATGAAGTATTCAAAACTGATATTGATAATATGGACATTACTGACATTGGTTCCGTAGAATCTGTCATATCGGAACAAATACCTGATATTGTTATACACTGTGCAGCATATACAAATGTTGATAATGCTGAAGAAGATTATGAAACAGCTCATAAAATTAACGCTATCGGAACTGAAAATCTTGCAAAAGTTTGCGGCAAAAAAAATATTACCTTAGTCTATATATCAACAGATTATGTCTTTGATGGAACTTTAGCACAAGGTAATTTATACAAACCAAATGATCAAACAAATCCGATTAATAATTACGGATTGACAAAATGGCAGGGAGAACAAGCAGTCAGGAAAAATTGTAAAAAATATTACATTATCCGTACAGCCTGGTTATACGGAATACATGGCAAAAATTTTGTTGAAACAATGATTTCTTTGGCTGATAAACCTGAATTAAAAGTTGTGGATGATCAAGTCGGATGTCCGACTTGGACTGTTGAACTTTGCGATGGAATAATCAAATTATTACAGGGTAAAGCATACGGGACCTACCATATATGTGGAAGTGGTCAGACTTCATGGTATGGTTTTGCAAAAGAAATATTTGAATTGTCAGGCTTAAATGTTAATCTAAAACCCTGTACAACAGATGAATTCCCTCGTCCGGCAAAGCGCCCTGCATACAGCGTAATGGATAATGGAGGATTATGCAGACCTTGGCAGGATGCATTAAAGGATTATATAGAATTGAGAAAAAAAGGAGTTTAAAATGAAAGGAATTGTATTAGCCGGCGGAAGCGGAACCAGATTATACCCAAGTACAATGACAGTATCTAAACAATTACTTCCTGTTTATGATAAGCCAATGATTTATCATCCATTGTCGGTTTTAATGCTTGCAGGAATTAAAGAAATTCTTATTATTTCAACTCCTGAAGATTTACCTAATTTTAAGAAATTACTTGGTGACGGGTCTTTGCTTGGGGTAAGTTTTTCTTATAAAGAACAGCCATCACCTGACGGATTAGCCCAGGCTTTTATCCTTGGAGAAGAATTTATTGGCGACGATTGCGCCGCGCTAATATTAGGAGATAACATTTTTTACGGGCCCGGATTTTCCGGTATGATGCAAAATTCCATTAAAATTATTGAAAAATATGGGGGTGCTGCGGTATTTGGTTATCAGGTAAAAGACCCTGAAAGGTTTGGGGTTGTTGAATTTAATGAAGAGGGCAAAGCAATATCAATTGAAGAGAAACCCAAAAAACCAAAATCAAATTACGCAGTTACCGGTTTGTATTTTTATGATAACAAAGTTGTTGAATATGCTAAGAATCTGAAACCATCTGCAAGAGGGGAATTAGAAATTACGGATCTTAACAGAATTTATCTTGAAAAAGGCAATTTAGGGGTAAACATTTTAGGGCGAGGATTTGCTTGGCTTGATACAGGAACCCACAGATCTTTATTACAGGCAGGACAATATATTCAAACGATAGAAGACAACCAAGGAATAAAAATCGCTTGTCTTGAAGAAATTGCTATGAGAATGGGATATATTTCATCAGAGAAAATTCTTAAAAACATAAAAAAATACAAAAACAATGAATACTTTTCTTATGTTAAACATATAGCAGAAACTATTTAAATTATTACTATGGAGGCTAATTAGTGAAAAAATCGTTACTATATTTATCAATTTTCGTTTTATTCTTTTTATTTATGAGTGGAGCAGTTACTTCAAAAATTTATGCTGCTGATAAAAATATAAATAAAGATATAATAATAAAAAACAAACTTTTTTCTATCACTTTACCAAACGAATTCAAAAACAAATATTATGTAAAAGTTTCAAAAGATAAAATTTCCATATTCCATAAAGAATCTAAAAAAGCAGGATTTGGCGGTTTTGCATTTGGGATAAAAGCATACAAAAACCCATCAGATCACGCCGTTTTACCGGGAAGCAAAAAACTGGGGGAATTAACAGACAAGAACGGTCAAGTATACGATATAGTCCTGAAGCATCCAACAGATGTTCAGTACGATTACACAAAAGGAACAGAACCGCCAAAGGATTTTAAGAACTTATATAATCATGGAGAAAATGTTGATATTGTAGGTGTACGAGGGGCAAAATACCACAAACAAAAAGGAACAAAGGGAAAAGATTTATACAATAAAATTTTGGAAAAACATTTAACAGCAATAAATGAAAGATGGGATTCAAACAAGCTTGAGCAGGAAAATATGAGTTACATGTACAATGTAATCAACCAAACAAACAACAATCCTTTAGATAAAATAGGTTATGCATACTATGATGTTAACGTTGACGGAATAGAAGAGCTTTTAATCGGAGAAATTGCAGAAGGAGAATGGAAGGGCGTAATCTATGACATATATACAATGGTTAATAGAAAACCGGCACATGTAATTAGCGGCGGAGAAAGAGACAGATATTATGTTTGCGATGACAGTTTTATTTGCAATGAATATTCTTCAGGTGCAGAAGAAAGCGGTTTGATTGTATATAATTTGGTTGAAAATTCTACCGAATTATTCCCTCAGGTTGGCTTTAAATATGATAGCTATACCAATAAAAAAAATCCTTGGTTCTTGTCTTACAGCACCAACATCTCAGATGACAAATGGGAAAATGTTTCCCAAAAAACATATGAAGAACGAAAATCGACATTCGACAAGTATGAAAGATTTAATTTTATACCATTTAGTACTTTAGAATAGAAAGGTTCTTACTCAAATCATTATAGAAATATACAGAGATGAAAAAACATTATATAAACAACAATTCTGATAAACTGTTACTATTTTTTACCGGTTGGGGATGTGATGAGTCTGAATTTGAACATCTGAATAGCGACTCGGATATTTTAATTTTGTATGACTATACAGATTTAAACTTAGATTTTGATTTTTCAAAATATCAAGAAGTGAATTTAATTGCATTTTCGGCTGGTGTCTTTGTCGCCTCGATACTTGATTTTGATTTTGGTATTAACAAAAAAATTGCCATAAGCGGGAACCCATATCTTTTTGACCCAAAATATGGCTTATCAGAGCAAATGCAGGATTTGTTATATAATATAACCGAAGAAAATGCAGATTTTTTTGCTAGAAATTATTTAGTAAAAACTGAGAAAGAATACAAAAATTTTCATCCTTCTAAAAGAACACTTGAAAGTTGCAAATTTGAATTTGAACACCTGAAACAAATATATAAAGAGAACAAAGATAAAATTAAAGATATATTTGATATTGCTGTAATGGGAGAAGAAGACAGAATTTTTGACGTTAATGCACAAAAAGATTTTTACGAAAGCAGATTACATATCATTAAAAATAGCCGTCACAATCAGTTTTTCAGAATCAAATCATATATCGAAATATTAAACTTGGCTGACAAATAAAATCAATTATAGTTACATGTGACCAATTATGACACCTCTGTATGATATAAGTTTAATATATAAAAATTATTCATATCATACAAAATAATAATTATGATAAAATAATTATAAGGAGTTTTGAAATGGAAATTATACCAAATGAGCAACAACAAAAGGCAATAAATCTTATTAACGGGCCTGTAATGTTATTGGCTGGACCGGGCACAGGAAAAACTTTTACAATAATTGAACGAATTAAAAATCTATTATCACAAGGAGTTGAGCCTGAGAAAATTCTTTGTCTTACCTTTACTGATGCTGCGGCAACAGAAATGAAAAAACGTATTGAAAAAGAATTGAATGTAATCTCCTGCGGAGTTCAGATTTTTACATATCACAGTTTCTGCTGCAGTCTTATTGAAGAATTCCCTGATGATTTTGAAATCCCTTCTAACTATAAAATAATAACAGACCCTATTTCAAAGGCATTTATAAAAGAATGTATTGACGAAATAAAGCCTGTTTATTTCAGAACAGAAAAAAATGACCCTTATTACTATATAAATATAATTAAAAACAGAATTGGTGCAATTAAACAAAACCGTATAAATAAAGAACAATTTTTTAAAAATTTAAAAGAAAATCCGGACTGGGAACCTGAAATCAAAAGAATTGAAGAGATAATCGATGATGTATTATCAGGGAAAAACAAAAGAATAAAAAAAATACCATATGACAAACGAGATAATGCAGTAAAAAAAGTTGAACAGGCAAAAGAACTATGGGAATTCTTCGAACTTTATCAAAACAAAATGGAATCTAACAAATACCTCGATTTTAACGATATGATTAATTTGGTATTAGAAAAGTTTGAGTCAAACCCATCATTTTTACACGATATTGCAAATCGCTATGAGCACATTATGGTTGATGAGTACCAAGACACTAACAAATCGCAAAATGAAATAGTTTTTGCGCTTTCTCATGCACTAGAAACGGAAAATGTGTTTGTAGTAGGAGATGATGATCAAATTATTTATCGTTTTCAGGGAGCAAAACTTGATACAATTGAAAACTATTTAAAAGAATTTCCGGCAACAAAAATTATTTGCCTAAAAGAAAATATGCGCTCAACCCAAAGTATTCTTGATGCCGCAAGAGGAGTAATAGCCCAAGACCCTTTGAGCCTGGCTAATTCAAACAAATTTACCGATATCGACGGAAATCCTATAAATAAAAATTTAATTGCAAAAAATAAAGATGTGATTGCAAAGGATAAACCTGTCAGGTTTTATACTTATGCGGATATAATTCAGGAATATTCTGAAATTATTAAAGAAATAGAAGAACTGGCAAATTCTGATAAATGCCCAAGGGATAAAGATTCAGGAGAGAAAAAGTATTCCGAAATCGCAATACTAACCCGTACAAATGCTGAAGCACAGTCTTTTGCAGAGATGCTCAAAATCAGAAATATCCCTTATGAATTAAAAGACGGAAAAGATATATTTACAATTCCTGCTGTTAATATGCTGTATTTTTATATACAATTTTTGGCTAATCCGGAGAAATATTCGCATAGAATTTTTGAACTGCTTGTTGCTCCTCCGTTCAATGTTAATCCAAAAGACTATCAGATTTTGTATGACAATGTTTCTAAAGGTAAAACTTTTATTGATGTTCTGAGAAATATTGATATGAGTAAACTCGCCGAACCCCAAAAATTTGAAGATTTTTTGAAAACTTATGAATATTTATCAGAATACAAAGCAAAAGAAAATATTAAAAATACAATTCTTGAAATAGGCTCAAAAACAGGTATTTTTGATTATTACTTAAATACCGATATAAACCGAACAGAAAATATTGCAGGCATTAAAAAGTTTATTGATGAAGCCGCAGGATTTTCAGAAATATTTAAAACATCTTTTTTGGAAGTGTTTTTAGATTATTTGCAATCCATAATAAATGACGATGAAAAAATATGTACTGATAAGGCTCCGGTTACTTTGAATGCTGTTCAGATATGCACATATCACGGAGCAAAAGGCAGAGAATTTGAATACGTTTATATGCCGACACTTGAAACCAGAAAATGGGAAAGCAGCTCAAAATCTTTAAAACCTGACATTCCACTTGATGAATCAGAATTTAAAACAGAAGACGAATTAAAAAATGAAATTAAGCCGTCTGATTTAACAAAACTGCTATATGTTGCAATGACTCGTGCAAAACACACATTGAGAATGTCTTGCCCAGATAAAGTCGGAACAAGCATTAAAAAGCCTACAAAATTCATAGTAAATATTCAGGATAAACTTGAAAAAGAACCTGAACCATTTGTATATGACGAAATATCTTTCTGGAATCAGGTTAACGAATTGATTATAAAGCGGGAATATGATTATAAAAAAGAATTTTCACAGATGATTGATGCAAGATTAAACGATCGGGAATTTTCACCTTCCGCCATTAATCAGTACCTTAAATGTTCAAGACAATACCTGTATGACGCAATTCTTAAATTAAGACCAAAAGATGGGAACCCAAACTTTACAAGTTATGGAAGTGCTATACATAAAGCCTGCGAAGAAGCTATGAGATTTTTAATGAAAAACAAAACATACCCTGATAAATCACAATTTATAAAATGGTTTAAAGAGGAGCTTTCAACTCTTCCTATGGAATCTTATGACCAACGCAAAAATTTTGAAGGTCGGGGTGAAAAAGCTTTAGATGTGTATTATTGCCAAATTACAAACACCACACCTTCTCAGTTATACAAGCAGGAAGAAGAAATTCGTTTTAATTTAGATGACGGAATAAAATTCAAAGGAATAATTGACAGAATAGATAAGTGCGAAGATGGAACTTATGCTATTTATGACTACAAAACCGGTAATAATAAAAATTCTTCTGTTAAAATTGACGGAGAACACGAAGATTATTATAACCAAATGGCTTGGTATAAATACGTTTTTGAAAAAGCAACAGGGAATAAAGTATCAGTTACCAAATTTATTTACCCTGAAGATTTTGAATCCAAAAACGAAGGTATAAATTATACAGAAAAAGAAATCTCAGATGCGATAGAAAAATTTAAAAATGCAGTTGCAGATATTAAAGCACACAAATTTGAACCTGATCAAACCAAAAAAGCTTGTAAATACTGTCAGTATAAAGATTTTTGCAATATGGATGCAATATAAGTTTATAACCCATTATAATCAAGGAATTATATGCATAACTACTTATGCATCTTATTACCTATGGTCTTTTTAGTTACAATTTCTGTATTCACTAAACTTTTAGCATCAAAATCTTTATCAATAGTTTTTGATGACTCCTCCAACATTTTCAGTTCATGTTCCTTCATTTTTAAGCTTTCTATTGGAGAAATATTATAATTTCTATTCACTAAAAGTTGTATATTTTGCTGATATTGCTCAAAAAGAGTTTTTGCTTTTTTGTCTGATTTAAATCTTAATGTATCTACAGCATTAAAAGCTGTATTTTCTGGTCCATACACTATAGAATAGAACCTAATAGTGTTACCTTGCCTTGAGTATGGGTATATACCGTCAGAAATAACATTGTTACGCTCCGTTTTATGAATAAAACTGTATTTGAATTCTTCAAATTTGTTACCAATACTGGATATTTTTAAATCCCAAAATTTTGTACTGGAAAGCCTTCTTTCAATTTTTTTTAATTCCGCAGCATCAAATTTTGATAATTTTTCAATAACAGGAAGTGCTGACGAATCCTTTATCAAAGATTTAAAGTACGGTTTATTTCTATCTCTGTTGTTGCCATAAATGCAGCTTACAGCGTGTATTTGCATATTTATATCTCCCTAAGATTCTGATTACATAGTCCGAAATGGCATGGGGTATAGCGATAATAATATAAACATTATAATTTTTCAACATTTAAATTGTAATTAATTTCTATTTTGACAAATTTTCGTCAAATAATGACAAATAAATTTCTTTGATGTTATAATGATATAATAAATATTGTTATTGGAATAATTATAAAAAGGGAAGTATGTTATGAAAATAGATTGGAAGTCAAAACAAATAAGAATTATTGCAGTTTTACTTGCTGTTATTATAATTCCTATTATATGGAATCAAGGAAAATCACTGATAACAGGCTTAATAAATATTTATATAATGTCTCAACCAAAAGTAGTTGAAGTTGCAAATCCGATATCGAAGGATATTAATCCAACATTTTCCACAACAGGAAGAATCGAAGCACAAAAAACTGTCGATGTTATTGCCCGCGTCAGTGGCTGGTTACAGGAAAAGTATTTTCAAGAAGGCGATAAAGTTAAAAAAGGGCAAAGACTATATTTGATAGAACCGGATGAATATATTCTTGCGGCAAAGAGTGCGAGGGCAACAGTTAATGAAAATACTGCAGTATATAAAAATTCTGAAATCGATTTAAAAAGGGCTGCAGAACTTTACAAAAAGGATTTGGTCAGCCGTGAATATTACGATAATGCACTGACAGACAGGAATAAAAATCGTGCAGCTTTGGATGGTTCGGTTGCTGAGTTAAAAAGGGCGAATTTAAACGTAAATTATACAAATATAACATCCCCTATGGATGGGAGAATCGGTAAAGCAACTGTTTCTGTAGGAAACTATGTAACCCCTTCAACCGGAGTCATAGCACAGATTTATACAACAAACCCAATGAAAGTTATATTCTCTGTAAGGAGTGGAGATTTTATAGAACTTAAGAGGTATTTCAAGGATAATAAAGACAAAAATCCAAGTCTTGATAATTCGGTATCTATAATTTTAGGTCTTTCTGACGGTTCAACATATGAAAAAGAAGGGAACATTGAATTCGTAGATAATAAAGTTGATGAAACAACGGGTACAGTAACCCTGAGAGCAGTTTTCGAAAACCCTGATGAACTTTTAGTTCCTGGAGACTATGTAAATGTAACAATAAGGGTAAATCATCCGCGAAAAGTTATGCTCATACCTCAATCGGCAACAAAAACTGATGTCGGCACGGGATATTATGTATGGACTGTAAAAGATGGTAAAACTATTAAAAAAGACATTGTTGTCAATGAAAATTATGATAACAACTGGATTGTAGAAAAAGGTCTTTCTTATGATGATGTAGTCATTGTTAAAGGTATACAAAATATCTACAAATCAGGTGAAGCTGTAAAAACAAAAAAATATCAGCCTGATTCAACTAAAAAGAGAAATGGAAAGGATAAATAATGGGTATTAAAAAAGAAGATTTATACTTTTTCATTCAGAAACCTCGTTTTGCAGTCGTAATATCGGCTTTTATCGTAATTGTAGGTTTAATTTCATTATTTGGTTTGCAACAGGAAAAATACCCAAATATTACACCTCCACAAGTTACCGTAACCGCAAGTTACCCCGGTGCAAGTGCTGCAGTAATTGAATCATCTGTTGCATCTCTTTTGGAATCAGAATTAAATGGTGTCAAGAATATGATATATATGTCATCAACTTGTTATGACTCTGCATATTCTTTAGAGATATATTTCAAAACAGGAACAGATAATGATATAAATTTGATGAATGTTCAAAATAAAATTCAACAGGTTCAGGCTCTGCTTCCGTATGAGGTAACCAGTCAGGGCGTAACGGCACAGAATCAGGTTAGTGGTGCCGGCGCAATAATTTTAAACCTCTCATCAGAGGATGGATCCTGGAATCAGTTAGATTTAACAAACTACGCCAGTATTTATATAAAAGATGCAATAAAAAGAATCAGCGGAGTAGGTTCTGTAAACGTATTCGGTGCTGATGATTACAGTATCAGAATTTGGCTTGATCCTGCAAGACTTGCCAATTACAAAGTCTCAATATCAGAAATAAAATCCGCTATACAAAACCAAAATGCTCAAATTTCAACAGGTGCATTGGGCGATTTACCAACAAATGAAAAACCAAGCCTGAAGTTATCACTTTTAACTAAAGGCAGATTATCTACTCCTGAAGAATTTGGAAATATAATTATCCGTTCGGATTCAAGCGGATCCCAAATAAGATTGAAAGATGTTTCAAGAGTTGAATTGGGTTCAAAAACATATTCAAGATTTGGTCTTGTTGATGCAAAACCCGGGGCTTTAATTCAGGTTATGCCGTTACCGGGTGCAAACACAGTTGATATAGTAAAAAATGTTCACAAGGAAATGGACAGACTTTCAAGAACACTTCCAGATTCGTTGAAAATAGATACGATGATGGATAATGCGATTTTCATCAATGAATCAATGGAAGAAGTCGAATTTACAATTGTATTAACATCTCTAATCGTAATTTTAATTATATTTATATTCTTGGGAGATTTTAAAGCAACGTTAATTCCATGTGTTACAATACCTGTATCTTTGATTGGTACATTTATTGCCTTAAAAATGCTTGGAATGTCTATGAACTTGCTGACTTTATTTGCGCTGGTTCTTGCGGTTGCTGTTGTTGTTGACGATGCTATTGTTGTTATAGAAAACGTTAAACGACACATTGAAAACGGTATGGATGCTGTTGAAGCAACACAAATTTCAATGAAAGAAGTTGGAGGTTCTCTTGTTGCGATGGCATCTGTTCTTATGGCTGTATTTGTCCCAATGTGTTTCATGTCTGGTTTGTCAGGAACAATGTACAAACAGTTTGCGGTATGTATCGCCGTGTCAATCGCACTTTCTGCTATTTGCGCATTAACACTTTCTCCTGCAATGTGTTCTATTTTACTTAAAGAAAATAAAACTCCAAAAACTTTGCCGGAGATTTTTAGCGGTGTTATGGAATATATTAATAAAGCCATTGAATATGTTAATAAATTTATAAAATTCTTCAATGAAAAATTTGAAGAATTGACAAAATACTATATTGATATGGTCAAAAAGTTTGTATATGACCAAAAACTTACAATTTCTGTTTATGTTGCAATAATGATTTTGATGCTTTGCCTGTTCAAGGTCATACCGACAGGATTTATTCCGGATGAAGACCAAGGAATGCTTATTACTTCAGTAACCTTGCCTGACGGAGCTTCATTAAACAGAACGGAAGATGTAGTTGTTAAATTTACAAAAGCTATTGAAGATATTGATGGTATAGATAAGGACAGAATTATCGCTTTTGGCGGGACAGGGCCTTCAAACGAAGCAACTGTTGTCATTCAGTTGAAAGAATGGGGAGAACGTAAAGTTAATCCGTTCAGCTGGGTTATAAGAAAAATTCAGGGTAAACCAACAGATTTGTCTCATAATGGAATTTTGCATGAAATTAATAAGCGTAGCGCAGATATTACTGAAGCGTCAATTATAACTTTTTCACCTCCGGCAATTGACGGTTTGGGTATGATGGGCGGTTTTGAATTTCAATTAATGTCAACCGGCAATGCAAGTGTTCAGGATATTTCATCCTTTGCTAATAATTTTATTGTGAAGGCAAATCAGGATAAAAATTTATCTTATGTTTATACTCAATTTCAGGCAAATGTTCCACAGTATTTGTTAGATATTGATTATGAAAAAGCTCTTGCACAAAGCGTTGACATATCTGAACTTCATAATACATTAGGAGCAACTCTTTCTTATTCATACATAAACGACTTTAATAAACTTGGCAGAGTATTTAGGGTGTTTATGCAGGCAGAAGGGGATTACAGAAATAAAATGGAAGACCTGTATAAAATCTTTGTCATAAATTCACAGGGCAACATGGTACCTATTATGACAATGATTACACCAAAACAAATAACAGGCGCCGTTTCAATTACTAGATTTAACCAATTCAGATCCGTAAAAATAATAGGTGCGCCTGCAAGCGGCAAATCATCAGGTCAGGCAATGAATGCAATGGAAAGTTTAGCTAAGAAGTTTCTACCTAATGACTATGACTATGCTTGGTCAGGCACTTCATTACAGGAAAAAGAATCCTCAGGACAAACGGGTATAGTAATAGGATTTGCTTTGTTATTTGTATACCTATTCCTTGTCGCATTATACGAAAGCTGGATGATTCCGGTTGCGGTATTATTAATTTCACCTGTTGCAATAATTGGTGCGTTGATATTCCAAATGATGCTTGGACAAGCTTTGGATTTGTATTCACAGGTAGGTCTGATTACGTTGATTGGCTTGGCGGCAAAACAGTCAATATTGATTGTTGAATTTGCAAAAGATGAACACGAAAAGAACGGCTTATCAATTCAGGAGGCTGCAATTCAGGCTGCTCATTTAAGATTTAGAGCAATTATGATGACTGAAGCGGCGTTCATTATTGGTATTTTGCCATTATTATTTGCAAGCGGTGCCGGAGCAAACAGCCGTATCTCTGTAGGTTCAACGGTTATCGGCGGTATGATTGTTGCGGCTACTTTGGGTGCTGTTTTAACACCGGCGTTTTACGTAATAATTCAGGATATAGTTGATAAGTATTTTAATAATAAAAAAGAAAGTGGAAACAATGAAATTTAAAAAAATAATAACACTAATATGTATATTGGGATTAACAATGAGCAGTGCATATGCTATTCAGGACAAGAAAGCATCTAAAAACAAAACTCCTGAAGTAAAAACAGAATATACAAATGAACTTCATTCCGTATTCTCATTGAAGGATTGCGTCAATATTGCGATAGAAAATAATCCTAAAATAAGAGCTTCTGTGTATAACGAATTGGCATATAAATCTAAAATAGGTCAGGCTTGGGCAAATTATTTTCCAAAAATAAGTGCCGGTGTGGATATTTCAAGAAGCGGTAATACATATTCAAATACGAATAATGCATTTTACAAAAATAGTACTACGTACAATACTATGAGTTATTTACCAAGCATTTCTGCGGATATGTTATTGTTTGATTTTGGGAAAACAAAAGCAAGCGCAGATAGGGCCAAAAATTTATACCAAGCAAGTCAGGAAGACACCAAGGAAAATATTAATACAGTTATCAATAATATAAAATCGGCATATTTTAATATTTTATTTGCGCAGGCACAGATAAAAGTGTATGAAGATACCGTAAAAGATTATCAGCTTCGCCTTGATCAGGCGTGGAGTTTTTACAAGCTTGGGAAAAAGGCAAAAGTTGATGTCGTAACTGCGGATTATAATTTAGGTAAAGCCAAACTAAACTTGGTAAAAGCAAAGAATATATTGAAAGTAGCTCGCGTTTCATTATCAACGATTATGGGAGTGCCGGAATATACAAATTATGAGTTATCAGACGAATTGGCACTAAATTCTTTTGACATAACACCGGATAAAGCAATTGAAATGGCTATGGATGTCAGACCGGAGTTGATTTCAGCGCAAAAGAGTGCACAGGCAGCCAAAATGAATTTACGTGCATCAAGAAGACAATTTGCACCTGATTTAGGTATATACGGCAGTTATGGCAATGGTATCGGGAGCGAATATGATTTAAGATCTGCGAAAGTAGGTGCAGGCTTAAGTTATACCTCCCTCAATATTTTAAAAACTGCAAAACTGGTTAGCCAGGCCAAAGCAGAATATGAGAAAAGTTTAGCAGAACTTGACAATACAAAGAATTCTATATATTACAACGTAAAAAAAGCATATTTGGATTTAGAGACAAATAAAGAATCAATAATTATAGCCAAATTGGCATTGGATCAGGCAAGAGAGCAATACAGACAAGTTACAGGAAGATATGAAGCCGGAGTCGGAGACGCAATAGAACTAAAAGACGGTGAAAACACTTATCTTAACGCAAGATTAGATTTTTATAATGCCATTTTGAACTATAATTTATCATTTGCAAATTTGGAAAAAGAAATTGGTGTTCCTATACAGTTTTCTGATGATTTTATAATAAAATTATCACCGGAAGATATCTAATATAATTGAATACGATTTTTTAAGAATTATAAAGTTCAAAAGTTAAAATTCGATATTAGCCAAAAGTCTTATATACTTTTGTATAAAGGGATAAGACCATTTTTATTATCATTTACGAAATAATAAAAAATCCAATATATTTATTTTTGTACATATGTATGCTATAATTATACATATTGATATGTTAATGTAGAGAAATTGTATATATAGGAGATGAAATGAGAAAAGCGGATTTGACGAAAAGGATTATGGCATCAGCGTTTGTGGTTGCCGGACTTACTATGTTGGGGCAGGATGCTAAGGCACAGATTGTAATGCCTCAGAGTGATAATAATGATTCAGGTAATTTGATTTTGGATAAAAAGAGTAAAAAGATTTCAAAATCATTAAAAAATATTAAATTGATGGGCAACAGTAAATATTCTGAACCTGCAGATAGTCATCCTGAACTTGTAAATAGTCATCCTGAACCTGCAGATAGTCATCCTGGACTTGTAAATAGTCATCCTGAACTTGTAAATAGTCATCCTGAACTTGTTTCAGGATCGAATAATAATGTCACCCTGAACTCGTTTCAGGGTCTCTCAGATGGCAAAAATTCTAAGATTCTGAATCGAGTTCAGAATGACAGAATTTTTGCAAACGGTATTACAACAGGTGGTGCTGCTCCGACTCCGACCTTGGACGATTTGCAGTCAAATGCATCGACAGTTATGCCGACACTTTCTGGCAAGTATGATTTGGCGACAGAAGAAGGTGAAAATACCCGTTCAATTGTGATTAACGGTACAACATACTATTATACTCCGAATGAAGATTCACAGGATAAACTGAACATGCTTGATTATCTTGCAGGTTCTTCATCTGTTCCTGATGCACTGATAGTTGATACATCTGCTACAACCGAACATTATTTATTCAAAGCTGGCGAAACCTATTATACTTTTGATACAACAAAACTCCCTGTGTCTTCTTATACAGGTACAACTTATTCTGATTTTGCGTTCAAAAATAATCCGAGTGATGTTGCGACATTCGAAAACGGTGCGAGCGGTAACTATGATGTAAAAGTATCATTTGATAATAATTCTGACCACACAAAATACTATAATATTAATATTAACCCGACAAAGGCATCTCATGTTGGTTCAAAACTGTCCAACATCAACTGGTCAACAACTGACCCGTATTCAGACCCTGATAAATGGGAAGATTATTACTCTGCAGGGTCAAAAGTAACGGTTGGCGAAAGCACAATTACTGGCGCAATCAGAATGAAAATGTCACATAATGGTAGTGTGCCTGAGCCATCTTCATGGAACAAATATTTCACTTATACCTATACAAAACCGACAGGTTATACAATTACTCGAGCAAGATTGAATGATAATGTAACGACAGATGCTGTTAATAAAAAAGTCTTTGCTGGTATTACAGATGAATATCCTTATAATGGTGCAGCTATTTATAATACAAATGATTTATCTGCGATTAATATTACTGCAGATTTCATTGGCAATTACACATCCCCAAATGGCGCAGGCGGAGCGATTTATAATAAGTCAAATGCGAAAATAGGTTCTATTGTTGGGAATTTTATTGGGAATCATTCATATTTTTATGGCGGTGCGATAGCTAACGATGGGACAATTGGTTCCATCATCGGTGATTTTGTGGGCAATTCTACGGTTTTTGATTATGATGGTACAGCTCGCGGCGGTGCGATAGGTAACGCTTACAGTGCAACAATAAGCAGTATCACAGGTGATTTCATCGGCAACTTTGCGTATTCTGCTACGTCATCCTACGGCGGTGCGATATCTAATGAGGGTACAATAAGCAGTATTACCGGCGATTTTATCGGCAACAGTGCTTTCTCCTCTTCCTCCACCTCTTATGGCGGTGCGATATCTAATGAGGGTACAATAAGCAGTATCACGGGTGATTTCATTGGTAACAGTGCTTCCTCCTCTTCCTCCTACTCTTATGGCGGTGCGATATATAACAGCAGTGGCAAAATAAGCAGTATAACAGGGGATTTTGTGGGTAACTATGCCTCCGCCTCCTCCGAATCTTATGGCGGTGCGATATCTAATGAGGGTACAATAAGCAGTATTACCGGCGATTTTATCGGCAACAGTGCTTCCTCCTCCGGCTCCTCTGATGCTTATGGCGGTGCGATATATAATGATAATGCGATTAGCAGTATCACGGGTGATTTCATCGGCAACAGTGCTTCCACCTCCGGCCCCGGCTCCTATGCAAATGGCGGTGCGATATATAATGATGGCACAATTACCCTTGCAGGCAACACATTTACAGGTAACTATACACAGGTTGGCGAGGGCACAGATGCGGTTATTACTCCAAACTCCATCTACAACGCAGGTATAATTAATATTGCAGACGGTGCGACTGTCACAATCAATGATGGTTATGATGGACTCGGTGAAGCTCAACTAAACATCGGCACAAGCGCAAGCTCAGGTTCTGTGTTCAATTTGAGTGTAGATAATGGCACAATCCAAACCGACAACCTTGGTACTGTAGCCAATAACGGTACAATCAACTGGGATTTGGATGTTGATTTGACGAATACAAATTCAGATAAGATCGCAGCATCATTTGCTGATGTTGAAGGTAATAATAAATCAATCATAATCAACGCAATTAACCTTGTTACAGGTACAGGTAGCGATAAGATTGAAATTACTTTGACAGATAATGCAGCGTTAAAAACAGCATACACCTTGTCAAGTGATATTATGAATCACATTACAAAAGCATCATCAGCCGTTACTTATACAGTTAATAATGTTACATATGACAGTGCTACAGGTAAGCTGATATTTAATGCTCCTGTTATACTTGATTCTCTTGCTCTCAAGGTTCACACAGGCGACCCGAAAGTTAGAGAATACAACATGACAGCCCTTGAAACCGTCGGAGAAAACTTAGGTTCTTTAGCAGGAGACTCAGGTGCAAAATTGACCGTCAACGGCGATAAATTTGATATTAACGGTAACGGTTACACAGGTATTACTGTAAACTCAGGTCAAACTCTTGAATTTAACAATGTCGGTGATACAACAAGCGACACTTCTAAAGGTGCATATGGATTTAAACCTGCTGACGGTGCTGTTGTTTACAACAAAGCAGGCGGCACATTCACAGCTACAAATTCCGTATTTAGTGACAATACTACTTCTGACAGTGGCTCAGGCGCTGTATTAGCTAACTATGGAAACGCAACTATTACCAACAGCATGTTTAAAGATAATAGTGCTACAAATATTGGTGGTGCTATCTATAACGAAGGAACTATATCATCAATTACAGGTTCTACTTTCTCAAATAACACTGCAAATTACG
>CACXDL010000028.1 GCA_902766395.1 uncultured bacterium | reverse complement strand
TGATGATTGCGGTCACGAAGAATTAAATATGGATGTTTGTCCAAAATGCGGAAGTAAGAATTTGACAAAAATTGACCGTATGAATGGATATCTTTCATATTCAAGAGTAAAAGGTGATTCAAGACTTGCTGATCACAAGATGGAAGAAATTAAAGATCGTGTCAGCATGTAGAGTATGCTATAACTAACAAGATTAAAGATACTAAGGCACTAAGATGTAATAAGTCTTAATGCCTAGTATTTTAGATAAAAAGGGGAGAGATTTATTTTGAATTATCATAATATAACAAAAGAGGATATGTTAAATGGTGAAGGGTTAAGAGTAGTTCTGTGGGTTGCAGGATGTGATCACCACTGTAAAAATTGCCAAAATCCGGAAACCTGGGATCCAAATGGAGGTATTCCTTTCGATAAAGAAGCAGAAGATGAATTGTTTGAAGCTCTTGATAAACCGTATATTTCCGGTATAACATTCAGTGGCGGAGATCCTTTATTTATGGGCAACAGAAGTGAAGTTTTCAGATTAATCAAAAAACATAAAGAAAAATTTCCAAATAAAAATATATGGCTTTATACAGGATTTTTGTGGGAAGCTGTAAAAAATCTTGAGGGCATAGAAGATATTGATGTCATTGCTGAAGGTGAATTTATTGAAGAATTGAAAGATAATAATATTCACTGGGTTGGGAGTTCAAATCAAAGAGTTATTGACGTTAAAAAATCTCTTGAAAAAGGGGATGTTGTTCTTATTGATTAAAATGATTAAATATATTTTTATCTATGTCTGATTTGGTATAGTGTATTTTTTTATCTGAATATTTTATGTCTACACCAAGTCCTGTTTTGACTTGCCCGATTTTTGTTCCGAAATTTAATTCTTCCGGTACTGTTGCAACGAGTTGATAATCTTCTCCTCCAAACAGGACAAGGTCTTGCCAGTTTTTAAAAATTTCAATTTCTTCATCATGCGGGATTTTGTCAAAATCTATTTCAAGCAGAACATTACTTTCGTTTGCAATTGTTGATAATGCTTCTGCCAAACCGTCTGAAGTGTCCATCATTGCATATTGTACATTTACATTTTTAGCGATATATTCTCCAAATTCGATTTGTGCTTTAGGTTCTAAGTGTGATTTAAGAAGTTTATGCGGTTCATTTTGATTTTTGGATAATAATTTCAAGCCTGCTGCGCTTGACCCATGTATTCCGGACACAATAACTTTTTGCCCGATTTGAGCGTTTTTTCTTGAGGAAATATTTCTTTCTTTTGTTTTGCCGATAGCACAAATTGAAATATAAATCTTGTCACTGCCTGTAATATCACCGCCAACAATTTCAATATTGTTGGCGCATGCAATTTTACAGCCTTCATAAAATTCTTTTATCCATTCTTTAGTTATATCTGAAGGTATTGAAAGCGAAACAGTCAGATATGCCGGTTGAGCGCCGGATGCTGCAATGTCGGAAAGATTTACCATAACAGATTTGTATCCAAGCTGATAAGGGGTAATATAATCCATTTTAAAATGAATATCTTCAACAAGACTGTCATGAGTAATTGTTATTCCCAAATCTTTAAGATAAGCGCAGTCATCCCCGATATATTTGGAGTTTAATAAATCCTTTATGATATTTATAAATTCTTTTTCTTTCATAATTAAACAATATCATGCTCAATAAGAGAAATAAATTCATTTACCAATGTAGTATTCCATTTTTTACCGCCATCGGATTTAATGATTTCAAGAGCATCTTTAGAAGACATTTTTGCTCGATACGGACGAGCTTCTATTAGCGCAAAGTATTCATCAATAATAAGTATAATTTGAGAAGTGATAGGAATTTCTTCTTTTGATATTTTATTCGGATAGCCCGAACCGTCCCAGTTTTCGTGGTGGTGTTCAATTATTGGTAAAATATCCTGTACATAGGAAATAGGTTTTAATATTTCTCTTGCTGCAATAATCGGGTGATTTTTAATTTTGTTAATTTCTTCCGGAGTAAGAGGAGTTGCCTTTTGCAGTAAACCCGGTGAAATCATAAGGTTTCCGATATCATATAACAAAATTGCAACTCTTAGGTTATCAATTTCTTCTTTAGGGATATCAAATCTTTTTGCAAGACTTACAGCCATTATAACTTTATTTTTTACAACTCCCTGTTCATGCATTGGGTTATATAATTGAGTTAACATGTCTGCAACAACATAAAGAGCTTCTTGTTTTTTCTCCCCTTCATTGGTTGTATTTTCAAGTTTTGAACATAAATCTTTGGACAATTTACGAGCCAGCGGAACTCTGTTTTTGGATAATATGTCAATAAATGTATTAACAGCGATTTCCTGCCATGAGGTTTCTGTTATCGGTTTAGCAAGTGTAACCTGATTTCTTCCGTTTCTTTTTGAAGTATACATTGCCTGATCTGTTAATTCCAAAAGTTCTTCGGCATTTTCCGTATGTTCAAGGAATGTTGCAACCCCTAAACTTCCCGTAATATGTCCAATAGTTTCTATTTCAGTACTTTCTATGGATTTTCTGATTCTTTCTGCAGCTATCATTGCGCCTTGGGATGAAATACCCGGCAGCAGCAAATTAAATTCTTCTCCTCCGATTCTTGCAGGAATATCAACTGATCTTGCATTTGATTTCAATACATCAGATATTGTTTTTATTGCAATGTCTCCGTATGAATGACCATAGGTATCATTAATTTTTTTGAGAAAATCCAAATCTATTCCAATTATAGAAAATGGTTGTTTCAAACGTTTTGCACGTGCAACTTCTTTTTCCAATGTTTCTTCAAAATATCTGCGATTGTATAAACCTGTAAGGGCATCTGTAACGGCTTCTTTTTTGACAGCCTGAAACAGGTCTGCAATAGTTATTGCCATTTCTATTTGTTTTGCAAAAAGACTTAAAAAATCTGTTTCAGATGTTGCAAGTTCTTCTCTTGCTGAAAATACACAGAACCATCCGAATTCTTTATCTCTTGTAAATAGCGGTATAACAATAACTGATTTAATAGGTTGATTTGTCAGAATTTTTGCAATTGTTTCCTGTGAAAGTTCCGGCAAAACAGCTTTGAGTGAAAGGTCAAGTGCTCTGGTTTGAATAATGCTTTTTTGCTGCATTGCATCTGCAAAAATACTTTTATCATCATAATTTAAACGTCTTGTCTGAATACCGGGAGATCCGATTATGTTATTAAGTCTTTCTATAAGAGAATCTTTTGATTGGGCAAGAATTCTTGAGTATATACCGTCTGCATCGCTACATTTTCTTATAATTACGCAGTGCATATAACCAAGTTCACCTTGTGTACTGTTTACAATGGCTTCCAAAACATTTTCAAGCGGAGTTGCAGAATTCATCATATCCCAGATGTGCTGCAGAGTAAGCATTTTTCTGTTTGCATCACGCAGTTCTGCTTTTCGTTCTTCTATTTCTTTTTCCAACTCAAGATTGCGCTCATAAATTTCAAGATAATCGCGCTTTTCGTTGTATATATTATTTTCAACTTCGGAAACTTTTTTTGTTACTTCTTTAAATTTATCAAAAAAACCCATAAATATTCCAAGATGATTTTCTTCTGAGTTTTATTATATCATTATTTTTACCAGTATTCAAGTACAAAGTGTAATACTAAATTCAATATTAATATCAAAACAGGGTGATTTATAAAATCACCCTGTCCAATATCAAAAATTTGTTTTATTTAACCGTAATTTTTTTAACAGCATCTTTTTCTTTTTCAAGTTTTGGAGCTTTAATTTTTAAAATACCGTGTTCAAGTTTGGCATCAATTTTTTCAAAATCTACATCCTGAGGCAGGTAGATACTTCTTGAAAATTCTCCGTATTTAAATTCTGATTTTTTATAATCATTTTCATTTTCTTTGTGTTCTTCAACTTTTTTAGCCCTGATAGTTAAATAATTTTCATTTAAATCAATATCAAGATCTTCTTTTTTTACTCCCGGCAATTCTGCACGGATATCATATTCATCTTTTTTATCGGTTAATTCTACAGGCATTGATAATTTGTCCATATCTCTGTCGTAATCTGAATAGATGTCGTCAAAATGTCTGTTTAAAATTGAACTAATCTCGTCATTTACGGATTTAATAAAATTGTCCGGTGTTTGTTTAACTAAAAATCTCATAATTTACTCCTTTCAATTTCTTTATGTTCTTATCAACTACACTTATATTATTTATCTGTTTTTCCTAAAAACCCGATTTTTTAACCAAAAATTAACAATTTAAAAATTTTTTAAACTCTTTACACACTTCCGGTTTTTATATAAAATCAATGTATGATTTACTTTTTCTACGGGGATGAAGAATTTAATATTTCAAATGAAATCAAGAAGTTAAAAAACAAACTTGATAGAAATTTTATTGAAATGAGTTATAAAGAATTCGATAATCCTAATTTTCCGGATTTGATGTCTGCAGTGTCTTCTATGCCTATGATGTTTGGGAAAATGCTTATTGTAATTGATTGTATAAAATATTTTCAAAGTAAAAAAGGTGAAACCGATGGTTTTGATGATAAGCAATTGCAACAGCTTTCTGATGCATTGGAAAATTGTAATGAGAATGTAGATATTGTATTTAGAGCTTATGCCGCACCTGATTCTAAGAAAAAAAATACTGTTGATAAAAGGAAAAAAATATTTAAAATACTATCAAAGTATAAATCTCAGGAATTTTTACAAATTCCGTCATATAAAACTGCTGAATTAGAAGCTTGGATAAAAAATCAGGCAAAAAGTAAAGATTTAAAAATTGATTCAAATGCTGTCTCCACATTGCTTTTACAGGTTGGTTCAAATTTGCGTATGCTGGATTCGGAACTTGAAAAACTCAAAGTTTTTTGTAATGACAAAACTGCTACAGCAGAAAATGTTAAAGAAATTTGTGTAAATAATGAAGATTTGTTTGCATTTATTGATTATTTGACCACTGATAATAAGCAAAAAGCACTTGAAGAGTATAACAAACTTTTAAATACAACATATCCCCTTGCAATTTTGTCCGTATTACATTCAATGTTGCATTCAAAGATATACATAAAAGCAAATTCATCTAAATATTCTTCTGATGAAATAGCAAAAAATATAAATATGAACCCGTACAGAGTTAAAATTGAACTTCAGAAAATGAAAAATGTTTCGTTAAAAAAACTTGTTCAATTAAAAGAAAATTTATCAGATGCAGAGTACAAAATAAAATCAGGTCAATCTAATTTATCACCGGAAAGGGAAATTGAATATGCAATATTACAATAATCAAATTGCACAAAAGTATCCCGAAATTATTAATTATTTTAAATCCGGGATTTATGATGAAAATAAAAATATAGGTCACTGTTTGTTATTTTGGGGACCGGATATAACTTCTCAATGTGAATTAGCTTTGGAAATCTCAAGATTATTAAATTGTAAAGAAACAGGACAAAGTGATTGTGATTGTTTGAATTGTCGTTGGATTAGAGAACAAACTCATCCTGCTGTTAAAATATATACAAGGCTTGACTTTAAAGAAGCCGATGAAAAATCTGATTCGGAAGAATCTTCATCAGGTAAAAAAAATATAAATATTGCTCAGGCAAAATCAATAATTTCAGAACTATCTGTTTCAAGTGATTATCACAGGGTTTATATCTTTTGTGACAGAGATGAGGATGGGAATTTGCTTCCGTTGAATGAAATAAATTTTCCTTCTGTTACTTCAAATGCATTGTTAAAAACTTTTGAAGAACCGCCTGAAAATACGACTTTTATATTTCTTACAAAAGATAAAAGTGATGTTATTTCAACAGTTGTTTCAAGGGCTCAAAGCTTTTTTATTCCTGCAAATATGCCGGATAATAAAGATTATAGCCTTGTATCGGATTTCATTTCAGAGTATTGGAATAAAGATCGAAATAAAGTTCTTGATTTTGAAGATGATTTGATGGAATTAATTTCTGAAAATGATGCAAAAGAAGTTTTTACTCAGATTCAAAATTATATGTTATCAATGATGGCTTCAAACTTCGAAAACAAAAGCCTATTTAATCGCCTGTCAGAAGATATGCACTATGTAGAAGATGCGAAAAAACAAGTTTCTTTAACCCCTTCAATGAATATTCAAACTGTTTGTGAAAATCTGAGTTTTAAATTATTACTAAAATAAAATTAATTTTGTTTTAAAAATTCTTTCATAGAGACTTGTTTGTTTGGTAAAGGTGTTATATTTGTATTTTCTTTACTGATGTTGTATCTTAAAAATTTATTTAAAAACTTAGGCAGGGCAAAACCAATCAATGCTGTATTGGAAAGTAATGAAAACCAGTACAAAAATGCTCCAATATTTTTTGTTTTTTTAAGAATTTCGGGCGAAAGACTTTTATCTTGTTCAAGTTTTCTGAAATTTCTTAATGGTAGTTTAAATTTTTGGAAGAAATTAAGTTTTTTTCCGTTATAGTTCATAATTTTTGTTCCAAAAACTTTATCTGCAATTCGTCCTGCTATGTTGTTAATCAGAAAATCCCCCCCAAAAAACATTGTAAACAAACCGATATCTCTCAATGCTCTGTCTTTTCTTTCGTTTTTATCTCTTGAGGAAATCAGTTTTGCGGGAAAACTTGACAGAACCCAAATGGCTGCATATATGGTTTTACTCATGTTTGTTCCTGATGTGTAGTCAAAATTACCCGGATTTTGTCTTATACTTTTTAAAATTTTATGGTAACTTTTTTTGAAAATATTTTCGTTTTGATTTATTTTACTGATTTTGCTGCTTAAACCTTTAGTTACGAGTTTTCCGAAAAATATTCCCGGTATGATAGAAAATGCAATATTCCAGAGAATTTTTTTATTTTTTGATTTGATATATTCTTTCTTATTTACAGAATTATTATTTTTCAGGTTAAATCCACCAGAATAATCTGTTCTTTTTGTTTTATGTTCTGTGAATTCTGTTGCAACCCACGGGATTAAAGACCACATAGCGCCTGTTGTTATGAAATCTGTGGTCAAAATTTTATTGTGAACAGAAAGTAAATCTTTTTTCAGTTTATCAGGATTATTATATCTGTTATATATTTCTTCAAAGGCCTGTTTATATTTATTTTTTCCGTTTTTATCGAAAAGTTTTGCAGTTTCTGATAGTCCCTGTTTGAGATCTGCTTCAGGGGTTAAAAATCTTTTAGGCACTTCAATAATTTTTTTGCCTATGCTATTTAGTTCTTTTGTAATTCCTTTATTTCTAAGAAAATGTTTGTTATACAGCGGTATCAGCAGTATTGGAGTTAGATATGATGCAACAAAATAAATTCCACCCATAATTGCACGTTCAGTTGCTTCGTATTTGTTATTAGACATTATGCACTGAGGAATGGTGCTGCCGCCAAGTGTTGTAATACCTCTGTTTATAAGAGTATGATCCTGAACATACGAGGTTGCATTGTATATATTAAATCCTCTGAAAGGTAATGTATCTGATACTTTTTTACAATCCATAATCATATTAATGTTATGCGCTAATATGTATTAGTCAAATTTGTATGAATTAATTTTAAGTAAAAAGACCGATTTATTTAATTGAATCGGTCTTTTATCATTATTAACAGAAAATTAAACTTCTCTGAATACTAAAGTTGTATTGTGTCCGCCAAATCCGAAAGAATTTGAAAGTGCCGCATGAACTTTCTTTTCTCTCATTTTATGAGGTACATAATCAAGATTTGCAACACGTTCGTCCTGATTATCAAGATTAATTGTAGGAGGAACTTTTCCTTCAGTAATTGCTTTTACACAAACAATAGCTTCAACAGCACCTGTTGCACCAAGCATATGTCCATGCATACTCTTTGTTGAAGAAACAAGTAAATTCGGATTCTTTTCTTTGTCACCAAATATTTCCTCAATAGCTTTTGATTCTGCTATATCTCCAAGTCCTGTACTTGTTCCGTGCGGATTGATGTAATCGATTTCTTCAGGTTTCATTCCGGCATCAGCAAGTGCAAATTCCATTGATTTTAAAGCTCCTCTGCCTTCCGGATCAGGAGCAACAATATCATGAGCATCTGCTGTTTGACCGTAACCTACAATTTCTGCATAAATTTTTGCACCACGAGCTTTAGCATGTTCATATTCTTCAAGAACCATTACACCAGCACCTTCTCCCATGATAAATCCGTCTCTGTCTTTATCATAAGGTCTGGATGCTTTTTCCGGTGCATCGTTTCTTTTTGATAATGCTCTGCATGCTGTAAATGCGCCTACACCTAAAGTTGTTAATGTTGCTTCGCAGCCACCGGCAACAACAGCATCTGCATCTCCATACTGAATTGATCTGAATGCATCACCAATAGAATGTGTTCCTGTCGCACAAGCTGATGCAACACATTTATTCAAACCTTTATATCCATGTTTAATAGATACTCTGCCTGATGCAATATCAACAATTAACATTGGAACTGTAAACGGAGATCCTTTTGTAGGTCCTTTTTCCATCATTGCAAGGTGGTTTACTTCAAATGTTTTAAAACCGCCAGCTGCTGAACTTACTATTACTCCAATTCTATAAGGGTCATATCCTGCTTCATCTAAACCGGCATCTGCAATAGCTTCATCTGCTGCAACCATGCCAAATTGGGTAAATCTGTCCATTCTTTTTGCATCCTTAGGATCAAGATAATCTTCTGGATTAAAATCCTTATCTTTAATTTCTGCAGATATTTTTACTGTTTGTTTTTCGGTATCAATTCTTTCTGTCAAAGTAACACCGCTTTTCCCTTCAAGTATGGAATTCCAAAATTTGTCTACTCCGATTCCACAAGGGGTAACTGCTCCTAAGCCTGTTATAACTACTCTTCTTTTTTCCATTGTTTTTCCCTTTTTTTTAGTACAAATAATACGGGAGCGAAACATAAATGTCCCACTCCCGTATTTATAAAATTCAATTTTAAAAACTCAAATTAGTGAGACAATTTGCTGTCAATGTAATTTACAGCATCTTGAACTGTTTGAATTTTTTCTGCGTCTTCATCAGGGATTTCGCATTTGAATTCTTCT
>CACXDL010000027.1 GCA_902766395.1 uncultured bacterium | reverse complement strand
TTTTGTCAAAAATACCTTCTCTGATTGCGGCTCTCAATGTATTTCTACCGATTCTGCCGAATCCGTTAATTGCTACGTTTACCATAATTTTCTCCTTCTTTATGTGTAACATTTTCTACTACTATAACATGCCGATATTAACACCAACATAATTTGTAATCAAGTATAGGTAAACTTGCAGGCTGTTAAGCAATTTTTTTCAGATATAATTTCACATATTCTGCAACAGATATTGCCAATTCAATTGTTGAAAAGATTTTCTTTCCTTTATTGTCTAATAATAAATATAATGCAGTAGATATCAGATATTTTAAAACTTTATTTGTATATTTGCGTTTTTCCTCTTCAATTTTTATCTGAGCTTTATTTAGTTTTAGAAGAATAGAATTTATTTCAACTCTCAAATCTGTAAATGCTGTTTGAATTTTTTTATTTGAAGAAACAATCTGCTCGCTTACCGCGCAAACTCTCTTATCCCACATCCGGATAATTTCTATTATTTTGAATGTGACTACAATTTCTGCTATGAAAACTATTACAAAAAAACTTACCAGCATACTTTTATCCATATTTGTATTATTATTAGTATATAGTATAATATTAAAAGACTTTTGGGAATACGCCTTAAGGACTATTTTAAAGAGGAAATATGATACGCTTTTATGCAGCCTTAGCATGTGCAAAAATTATATATTTTGTGATGAAAATTCTCAGACATAAAGGTGGAACATCGTTTATTGGGATGTCTGTTTTGAAAATCTGCCCGGAATTTTTAAAATATTGCTCAAAATACGTTCAAAAAAGTATTACAGTAACCGGTACAAATGGTAAAACAACAACCTCTGGTTTATTATCACATATTTTAGAAATTGGTAGTAACAATGTAATACATAACACAAAAGGTGCTAATATGCTCACCGGTGTTGCAAATATGTTTGCTCTAGGTATTAAACCTTTTAAAAAATATAAATATGCAGTAATAGAATCTGATGAGGCATATTTGACAAAATTGTATGACTACTATAACGCAGATTATTTGTTGGTCACTAATCTTTTTAGAGATCAACTTGACCGATATGGTGAATTGTCTACAACTGCAAGTTTTATTCAAAATGCAATAGATAAAAATAAATCTTTGACTCTTATTCTAAATGCGGATGATCCTTTAGTTACAAATTTCGGGAAAAACAGAAATGCGATATATTACGGAATTGAAGATGTTGAGTACTTTTCAAATACTCACAAAAATTTATCTGCAGCTCCGACTGAAGTATTTAATTGTGTATGTGGAGAGCCTCTTTATTACGATAAGCAATTTTTTGCGCAAGAAGGACATTATAAATGTGATTCCTGCGGTTATACTCGTCCGGAACCTGATTGCAAAGGTTTTATAAGATTATATGATGATCATTCTGAAATAAAGGTCATGTGGAATAATACTGAGTATAATTTCAGGTTAAATTTGGTCGGTTTATATAATGTATACAATGCTCTTGGTGCAATTGCCTGTGCTTTTGCAAATGGTGTTGATTACGAAATAATAAAGCAGGGAGTTGAATCATATAAGTCAATATTTGGACGAGCTGAAAAACGTGTAATTTGTGGGCATGAGACATTAATTCAACTAATTAAAAATCCTACAGGAGCAAGTGAAGTTTTAAAAACAGTTGATTTGAATTCTCATATAATAGTTGCAATAAATGACAATTATGCTGATGGCAGAGATATTTCCTGGCTATGGGATAGTGATTTTGAACAATTAAAAAATGCTAAATCAATTTGTGCGTCCGGTATTCGGGCGAATGATGTAGCCGTAAGATTGAAGTATGCAGGAGTACCGGTAGAAAAAATAAATATAAATGAAAATATAAAAAGTGCGATAGAAGAATTTAACAAAAATGCAAAAGAAGGTGAAAAATTGACAATTTTACCGTCATATACAGCACTTTTACAAATAAATAAGATGAAATTTTAGAAAGGATATAAAATGTTATTAGGTGTAAATATAGATCACGTTGCAACCGTAAGAAATGCCAGAGGAGGGGTTGAGCCTCAACCAATTGAGGCCGCAAAAATTTGTGAATTATTGCAGGTTAGTTCAATTACTACCCACCTGCGAGAAGACAGACGTCATATTAAAGATAAAGATGTTGAGATAATATCAAAAACAATTTCAACAAATTTAAATCTTGAAATGGCTGTTACAGATGAAATGCAGCAAATTGCATTAAGAATTAAACCTCATTCTGTTTGTCTTGTTCCGGAAAAGAGACAGGAAGTTACAACAGAAGGCGGGCTTGATGTTGCAGGGCAATTGGAAAAAATTACAAGTTTTGTAAAACCTCTAAAAGATGCAGGTATTGAAGTCAGTTTGTTTATAGATCCTTCAGGTGAACAGGTTGAAGCAAGTGCAAAAACGGGGGCTCAGTTTATTGAAATGCACACAGGTTCATATGCTAATGCGTTCGGAACAGATAAAGAGCAAGAAGAATTTTTAAAATTAAAAAATGCTGCAAAACTTGCTCAGCAATTAGGTCTAAAGGTTAATGCAGGGCACGGTTTAGACTATAAAAATGTAAAAAGAATGCATGAAATTGGCGGTTTGTGCGAATTAAATATTGGCCACAGTATTATTTCAAGAGCAATTTTTGTCGGACTTGAAAGTGCTATAGAGGAAATGGTTGAATTAGTAAGATAAGGAATTTATGGAATGTCTAAAACACCTGAAGAAATAATAGAAGAAATGCAACTTGTAGCAGCTCAAATGGTTAAAGATGATTTGGAAGAAAACCCAGATTTGGCAGATGAATATTTTGACTGTCATTGTTGCGGAAAAAATAAATGCATTGCAGGTTCTATACAATATGACAAATACCGGTTATGTAATGATTGTGTCTTGCTTGCAGAAACAGGCTTTGCTTTGAAGAAATTCGATAATATTCAAGCGCTGATTGATGCAATGGAAGAAAACAGATTAGAAGAACTTTGTTCATTTATAAAAGAAGAGCAGACAAGAAAAGATAATCTTAATAATTAAGTTCTTTTTTAATACTTTCAGCGACAACATAACCTGTAGACCAGCAGTTCTGCAAATTAAATCCTCCACAAAAGCCGTCTATATCAAGAACTTCCCCACAAAAAAACAATCCTTTTTGTTTCTTTGCTTCAAGCGTTTTTGGATTAATTTCCTTTAAATCTACTCCTCCGCAGGTTACAACTTCGCTGTCAGCAACTTTGCCAGTAACAGTAAAAGTAAAATTATATAATTGGTTTAAAATTGCATCTCTTTTTTTAGAATCTATTTTATGGCATTGGAGATTTTCATCTATATTGAGTGTTTTAAGAATATAAACAGCTAAAGATTTCGGAATATACGCCCCTAACAAATTTTTTATTTCTTTTTTTGAATTATTATTTAATTCAGTTTGCAAATCTATATCATTAATGAGTTTCAGTGAAATTTTGAATGGTAAAATTTTTCTTGCGTAAATTGAAGATATTTTATAAATTAGTGGTCCGGAGATCCCTTTGTGGGTAAAAATTATATCATCATGCCAATAACAACTTTTATTTTTAAACAATACATTTTTCAAGCTTACTCCGGCAATAGATGAAAAATCTTCAGAAGTTGTTAAACCCACCAAACTTTGTGTTGGAGTTATGATGTTTATTCCAAAATCATTTATCAAATCATAATTCGAGTGACCACCAGAGGCAATTACGACATAATCAAACGCATAAGAGCTTTTATTCGTTTTTATTTTGAAACAGTTATTTATTTTTTCAATTTTTAAAACTTCTTCTTTAGCGAATTTACATTTTAATGATTTTAAAAGTTTTTCTTTAACTTCTTTTGAAGAATTTGATACAGGAAAAATTCTATTATCTTCCTGAACATAAGTTTTAATACCTATGTCATAAAAAAAATCAATAGTATCTGATGTTCCAAATCTTGACAAAACAGAATACAAAAATTTTTCTCCTCGAGGATAATTTTTAGCTAAAGCCATATAATCATCTTCCTTGTGGGTCAAATTGCAGCGTCCACCTCCGGTTGGTAATATTGTTCTTAAAAAATTACCCTTATCAAAAAGAGTTATTTCGCATGAATCTTGTAAAAATTTTGCACAAGCACAACCTGCAGGTCCTGCTCCAATAATTGCAACAGTCTTATTAGAAGTCAATGTCGACTCTTGTTCCATATAAAAATACCATTTCCGGATTTTCTAAATCATTGTGCATTTCAACAATTGTTTTATGTAAAACGGGATGCACGTAATCTGCATTTAATTCCATCATCGGGACAAGATTAAAAGCCCGAAGGTGTACATATTTGTGAGGAATAATTAAATTTTCTTCATTTATAACATCTTCATTATAAAATAATATGTCAATATCAATCGTTCTATCTTCATAATCATTTGTTGTTTTATGCTCTCTACCTAGTTTTTTTTCAATATCCTGACAAACATCAAGTAATTGTTTAGGAGTATATTTTGTTTTTATCTCTGCAACGGCATTAACAAACCAGGTTTTTGTATTCATATTCCATGGTTCTGTTTCGTAAAAAGCAGATGTTCTTACAATAGTGATACCATCATCAAGACCAAGTAAACTTGCGGCCTGCTGAACATATCCTATTCTGTCTCCCTTATTTGAACCTAAACTTAAATATACTATTGCCATAGATAAATTTTATAAATTTTTGTATATATTGTCAACATGATTAACCTTATTTGTTGTATAATCGGAGTGTTATGGTTATATATTCTATTTTAATAATATTAGCTGTTTTGGTAGTAATTTCCGTATTTGATATTTTCTTTTTATACGGAGTTTTATCAACTTTTGCGTTTATTGTTTTGATGCCGTTTTATTACATTATTCGTGTATTAAACGGAAAATTTTTATATGGTTGGAAGGAAAAATTAGGCTTTATAAAAAATCCGCAACTTGGAGATAAAGTTATTATGTTCCATGGAGTTTCGGTTGGAGAAGTAATTGCTCTTGAGAATTTGGTAAAAAAGACCAAGACAGAATTTCCACAACATAAGATTGTTGTTACAACCGGAACAAAAACAGGGCAGGAAATTGCGATAAAGAAGTATTCACAAATCGCTGATTTCATTACTTATTTTCCTTTTGACATTCCTTTTAGTGTTAATTCTTTTTTAAATAAAATTAAACCGGAGGTTGTGTTAATAGCAGAAACAGAACTTTGGCCTGTATTTTCTTTTACCTGTAAAAGCAGAGGAATAAAACTGTATTGTATAAATGGCAGAATGTCTGATTCTACATATTCTCTCTACAAGTTTTTTAGATATTTTTTCGCTATCGTATTATCAAAATATACAAAAATTCTTACGCAGAGTGAGATAGATAATCAAAAATTACTATCGATTGGTGCACCTGCAGACAGAACATCTGTTATGAAAAATTTGAAATTTGATGTTAAAAAATCTGATGAAACAGTTGATATCGGTCAGGAGAATTTTAGGGTAATTATTGCCGGTAGTACGCATGCAGGTGAGGACGAAATAATATTGAAAGCCTTTAAGCAAAATTTTGAAAAACATAAAGATATAAAGCTTCTTCTCGTTCCAAGACATACAACAAGGCTTCCCAAGATTGTAGAAATCCTAAAATCTATGAATTTTAATTATGGATTTCGTTCCAAAGGGGATACATTTAAAGATTTTGATGTAATTGTGCTTGATACTATGGGAGAATTGAGCAAAATGTATTCTATTTGTTCTTTTGCATTTATTGGTGGAAGTTTTAATAAAACAGGAGGTCATAATCCTCTTGAGGCAACTGTATATTCAAAACCAACAATTACAGGACCGTCTATTCATAATTTTAGAGATATATACTGGTTATTATCAAGAAATAATGCGGGCAAGATAGTTAAAACACCTAAAGAATTAACAGAGTATATGGATAAATTGTTGTCTGATAAAGAATTTTATGAACAAGCATGCAAAGACTGTAATACAGTCTTCCAGGACCAACAAGGCGCATTAGATGTAGTAATCAACGAGTTACACAAAGTAATATAGTAAAAAAAGAACCTGATATAATTATCAGGTTCTTTTTTTGTGAATTCTTACTAAACTAATTCAGGAACTCTTACTGAATTTCTTTTTGAAATTTCAACTAATGCAGATGCTGTTGCTATCATTGCAATTTCAGAAGATAGTTTGTTAACACAAGATCCGCATCCGATAGCACTTGCACCGGCAGCGAATGCAAAAGGTGCAGTTGTAGGGTTGATGCCTGTAGCTGTCATAACAGGAACTTCAACATTTCTGCAAAGTTCAATAGTGTTTGAAATAGTAAGTTCAGCTCTGTCCATTAAAGCTCTTGCACCTGTTAATTTAACATCAGATGAATAATGGCCTTCTGTTTGAATTAAATCAATTCCCATTTCTTCTAATTTTTGAGCCAATTCAATTTGCTCGGAAGTAGAAATTTCACCAGGAACAGTAACGCTGAAAAATACATCTCTGTTGCCAAGCATAGTTCTTGTTTCCTGAACTAAATGTAATACTTCAGAAGCAGAGAATGATTTTCCTGTTTTATACAAAACATCAAAATTGCCTAATTCGATTGCGTCAGCACCAAGTTCTACTGCTCTTACTAATTCAGATGGAACAACAGAAGATACAAATATTGGCATATCTGTCATTGCGCGAATTTCTGAAACAATTTCTTCTTTTGCACAGATATCAACAGCGCTTGCGCCTGATTTTTCTGCAGCAGAAACAACTTTTTTAACATTTTCGATATCGAAATTATCAATACCTGCAATAATTTTTACTGCACGTTTTTCACATAAATGTTGTTTGAATAAATCAATTCTTGACATATTTTTCTCCTTCACTTTTACACGGATGTCTGTACTACCCTTGAATTATACATTATTATTATAATATTTGCAAGAACATCCAACTAAATAAGAACATGCGGGGTATATATTTAGTTTCAATAAGACGAATATGTACTTACTATGCAAAAATTAATAATTACTTTCTTTACGGTATTATGTACATTTTCTCCTGTATTTGCCCAAAGATATAATGCAGAAGAACAAATAAATATAAATTTGTATGAAAAAATAAGCCCTGCCGTTGTTTCAGTGCTCGCTCAACTTGAAGATGGTGTTTCTGAGGGGACGGGGTGTATAGTAACCTCTGATGGGTTAATCCTGACAGGATATCATGTTATAGAAGGTGCAAAGGAAATAGAAGTTACCGGCTATAACGGTCAAACGTACAAAGCAACATTTGTTGCTAAACCTGAAAATAAAAAAGATCTTGCTATTATTAAAATTACGCCAAAAGAAAAATTGGCAACGGTATCTTTTGGGGATTCTGAAAATGTAAAAGTCGGTCAAAAAGTTCTGTCTATTGGTAATCCGTTTGGGTTTTCAAATACATTAACTCAGGGGATTATTTCAAGAATTGATTATGTAAAAAATCGTTTTCAAACAGATGCTGCAATAAATCCCGGCTGCTCCGGAGGACCAATCTTAAACATGTCAGGTGAAATTATTGGTATAAGTCAATCAATATATAATCCGGACCATAATATTTCAAATATAGGAATAGGTTTTGCAATTCCATCTAATGAGGCAGTTAAATTTATTGCTTCTGTTAACAAAAAAAATATTAAATGAATTTTGTATAAACAAAAGCCTCAGATATTTTATCTGAGGCTTTTTAATTTTTTTTATTAACAAATTACTATTTAGATGTTGTTAATACATATCTAGCAGCGTTTGTTAAAGGTTCTACAGTACCATCATGGAATACTACAGGGTAGATATCTCTCATGTGGTTAGCATCTGCAGGAACGTTACATGTGCCAGCTGAAATAGCAGTACTTGCAGCAGTTTGACATACAACCTCTCTGTTTGGTAATGTAGGACCGTTTACGTCAATATATCCACGACAAACAGCAGGAGCTGTTGTTGCATCTGCACCAATTGCAATTGTACAAGCAGCTGCACTTCTATTAAATACTAGCATAGACCCGTCTGCCATTGTTAGGTAAGTTGGGTTCCCTGATGGAATACTTGCGGTTTGCATAGTAGGAGCATATGCAACACCGTTATTTGTAGGTGCAGTAGTGCTGATAGTATGGCCTGTTAATGTTCCATTAAAAATACCGCAAATAGAAATTGTTGTATTTGGGTTGTCTGTAACAGCTGTGCAAGCTGAAATTGCAGCAAAGTCAATATCATATTGAGCCTGAGCCATCAATCCAGCCTGGTTCAATGTTGAAATTGATTTTTTAAATTGAGATCTGAATTTTGCAGAGTTTGTGTTAGACATCAATGTAGGTATTGTCATAGCTGCAACAACGCCAATAATACCTAAAGTGATTAATACTTCTGCTAAAGTAAAACCATAACGTTTTTTCATAATTCTTTTACCTTTCTTTTGTGGTCTAGAGACCAGATACTATAACATTTGTAACATTGTGATTATAATACTATTTTTTTTTATATGTGTCAACCGTTTGTAGGATTTTATTAATGTTTTTACAGGTTGTGTAATTATTGCATCTACAATAATTAATCCCAAATAATTATAAAAATAACATACATAGTTTTTTTATAGCTCAAAAGTATTAATTCTTATGTTTATAAATTTCTGTATTTCAATAATAGCAATATTCTTAACAAATGTATCGAATTGTAAACTTTTAAAATTTATAAAAAAAAGTGATATAATTTCATTGAAAAAAGGAGTGAAAAATGGAAGTAAAAATAGTTGAAAATTCTAAAAATATAGAATCTGATGTGTTGATTATCAATAAATTTACAGGTAAGGGTACGACAGTTCCGTTTCTTGATGAATTTGCCCCAAAGGAATTTGAGGGGAAAAACGGTCAGATTTTTGTGATTCATACGCAAGGCAAATGTGCACCAAAACAAATTTTGGCGGTTGGCTTAGGTGATGAAGATAAAGTTAACAATAACATAATAAGAGAAAATATTGCGAAAGCGATTAAGAAATGTATTGAATTAAAGGCAAAGACCGTAGCGATTGATTTAAATACGACATATAACTATGGTGGTCCGGCTGTTTTGGGAGCTTCAATATCAAATTATCGTTTTGACAAATATAAAACAAAAAAAGAAGACAAGATTGAAAAATTATACTTATCCGGTGTTGATACGGCTCTTGTGGATCGCTCTATAGTTGTTTCTGACGCTATGGAAACTGCAAGAAATCTCTCAAATGAGCCTGCAGCATATGCAACACCTTCGAAACTGGCTGAAATTGCGCAAAATCTTGATGGGATACAAACAGAAGTATATAACTATGCAAAAATCGAAGAATTTGGAATGGGTGCATATCTTGCGGTTGCGAAGGGTAGTTTTGAAGCTCCTAAATTTATACATATGAAATATGTTCCTCAAAATCCAAAGAAAAAGATTGCAATAATTGGTAAGGGTTTATGTTTTGATAGCGGCGGACTGGATATAAAACCGGCAAATTCAATGTTAAATATGAAAGATGATATGTCCGGGGCTGCGTGTGTAATTGGTGTAATGAAGGCAATAGGGAAATTAAAACCTGATGTTGAAGTTCATGCATTAATTGCGGCATGCGAAAATATGCCTTCAGGAACTTCATATAAGCCGGGAGATATTTTAACTGCAATGAACGGAAAGACTATAGAAGTTGACAATACTGATGCAGAAGGGCGTCTTACACTTGCAGATGCATTGTGCTATGCTTGCAAGCTTAATGTTGATGAAGTTATTGACATAGCCACTCTTACAGGGGCATGTATGGTCGCTTTGGGTACTGTTGCTTCAGGTATAATGGGAAATAACGATGAACTTGTTAAAAATATAATTGAAACCGGAAAAGAAGTCGGGGAAACATATTGGGAACTTCCAATGATGCAGGAATACAGAGACAATATGAACAGTGATGTTGCTGATATGAAAAATACAGGTACCCGTTATGGCGGAGCATCTGCTGCCGGTATGTTTTTAAAAGAATTTGTTACCGATAATGTAAAATGGGCTCACTTAGATGTTGCAGGTACGGCATTTTTAGAAAAGCCTCAAAAAGAATTTGGCAAAGGTGCAACAGGTATTGGTGTCAGAACATTAATTAAATATATTATAAAATAATTTATGTAAAAGAAAAGTCCGATTGTCTAATCGGACTTTATTTCCCATGTTTATTCATGTCATAGAAGATGATTTTATAATTTAATATTTCTGCTATTAACCTTACTTCTTTGTATGGTATAGTGGCATTTCGTAATTTTTGAGAAAGACTTGCCAAAGAGTATTTCTTTCCCGTCTTTTCCTCAATTTTTTGTGCCAACTTAGTTAAGGTTATATCTCTATCTGCAACCAGATTTTTGATTTCATTTAATATCGGGTTTTTCATGCCTTATACTATCTCCTTTATCTAATAATGATATAATCTAACTTGTATAAAACACTAAAATTCAATATTTATATTTAAAATTATGCATTAATATATACAACTAGTTAATAGTAACGAAAAACCCCTTATAATAATGATATTCAGATGTTTACAAGTAAAATATTTTACTGATTTTCAAGTATAAACATTCATATTTTTAGAGGTTTAAAAAATAGTTAGTAATTGTATAATTTTTTTATGATGAAATTTATAAATAATTTAATAGATAAATTTTTAGGACTTAACATCTCGAAAAAGCGACAATTCAAGACGGTTTATCAAGGTAAAAATTCAAAGTTAATTGTTGGTGCCGGTGCAAATGTTACCATCAATGCTGCTGCAAAGAAAAGTATTTCGGAAGTAAAAACAAGTGTCGAAAACTTGGTAAAAGAAACGAATGGAGAAACTGATAAGCTTCTTGAATACATAAAAAATAACGGTACTCAGATATATTATGTGCAGGGTGCTGATAAAGCTTTAGCACTTGTTAAGGAAGTAGAAGGAATAATTTTTGAACAAAAAGGTTTAAAAGCACTTTATCTTTCTTTAATAACAGGTAATGGGTTTAAATTCCATACAGAGCCGATGTTTATTATGAGAAAAGGTAAAATTGATAAGTATTATTTCTTACATCATTTTTACCGTTGGTATTCAATGAAATTTGGGTTGCCGGGTTTTGATTATGAATCACAAAAGAAGTTTAAAAAGTATCTTATGTTTAATTCAAAAGAAGATACAAAAAAGCTAAATATTGAGGACATTTTGGATATCGAAGAAGCAATTGCGCGAGATCAGGAAGCAACATCTTTTGTTCTTGAATATACAAAACAAAAAGATGGTGCTAAAAATGTCATAAATAAAATTAAAAATGATGGCGGAGCCAATATTTAGTCCCCTATATTCTATTCTTCTGTATTTATGAATTCATAATTTTGACCTGTCGGAGTTTGGCAATTCGGATTTGTTACAGGTCTTGGTTGAGCCTGCATTGATTTGTTTATAGTATTTGAAAAATCGGACAGGTTATTTATGTTGTAGAAATGACCACCTGTTTCAGAAGCAAGACAGGTAAGAGCTTTTGAGGAGGATGAAACTAAAACAACATCTATGTGTACATCCGAACGTTTAGCCATTAAACGTCTTACAAATTCACAAGGATCTCCGCCGCAATTTTCCCCTCCGTCAGTAATTAACACTATTTTTTTTGTTGAATTCATATCAAACTTGGCAAAATCTTGATATACAGTCCTGTCAAGAGCGTAAACCAGCGGAGTTGCTCCTCCGATGTTAACTGAATTCATTCCGTTTAGAATTGCTGTTGTATTTGCGCTAATTATAGGTGCGACTTGTTGTGTTGCGGAGCATACACCTGTTGTTGATCCAACCGGCCCAGGTTGTGTGATAACAGCCATTTTTTTGCCTTTTTTTATAATGGTTTTGACCTCTTGAACATTTGCGGCGATAGGATTATTGCCATAATTGTCATGCCCAAAAACTCTGAAACCCAAATTTACGGATGAAGGAATCTGAGAAACTATAGATGCCATGCTGCGCTTTGCAACTCCTATCCAATTAGACATACTGCCGGAATAGTCCATAACAATTTCTATTACATCTGCGGCCGTAGAATTTACTTCATTAGATGCAACATAACTTGATACATCAAAATTGTTATAATAATTTTGATTTGTTGTGTTTGCCGGAGAAGATATAACTTTTCCTCCACTACTTTTTACAACGCCGGATTGATTAACTTTATATGAAGCAGCAAATACGGTGCAAGTTGAAAATATTGACAATATTAATACAGTAGTCAGTAATTTTTTATTCATAGGTTTATCCTTTTTTCTAGTATTATAACATCAAAGTTTTAAGATGTATTTATAACGAATTATTCTTGCAAAGAGTTCAAAAAAAATATATAATATCTCTATGATTATAAGAAGATTAACGTGTTTTGATTATCCTAAGATTAAAAAACTGATTTCGTACTTGAGCAATGACGAAAATGATAAATTTGAGGGGGACATATCAGAGGTTCCTTTGGGTTTTGTAAATGCGTTATTACCTATAAATTTAAAGTTTAAGTCTGAATCATTTGTACTAATTGATAACGATGATATTTTGGGTTTGATTACAATAAATTATACAAGGGGTAATCATCTTAAGGTAAAGATTACTCGTCTTATTTTTAAAGAAAATAATTATGAGATTGGGAAAAAACTTGTAGAATTTGTATTTCAGAAAATTGGTGCAAAAGGTGCATCAACATTTGTTGTAATGGTAGATGAATCACATGACGAGCTTTTTGATTTATTTGTTAACGGGTGTGGATTCAGGCAGTGTTCTTCTGAAACTTTATGGAAAATAGAAAATCCTCAGATTCAAAAAACTGCTTTCAGATGGAGATATGCTCAAAACTCAGATGCTAAAGCAATTTCTGAACTATTCAATTCTGAAATAACACCAATCTACAGGCCTTCGCTTTTAAGAAGTGAAAAAGAGTTTAGACCTCCATTTTTCTGTGGGTTTTCAGATGAATATAAAAACAGATATGTTGCAGAAGAATGCGGAAAAATTTTGGGATATTTTTCAATTACAACGTCTGACAATTCAAACTTTATATGTGATATAACAACCAACAGCGGCTATGAATTTGAGTACTCTGACATCATAAATAAACTGTTGAATGAAATTGCAAAGAGAAATAAAGTTTTTTATCCCCTCATAAAGCAAAAAAAATACCATAAGAGCTCAGAAAATCTTGAAGATTATTTAAAATCTCAAAATTATACCCCGATTCAGACAATGCATATTTTGGTAAAAGATTTTTATAAAGAAGTTCCGCAGGAGTCCTCTGATTGGAAAGTTTTTGTGTTTGAAGAAAATAAGGTTTCAAATTAAAAATATTGTTACAAAATATTTTCAGAGAATATAAATTTCTTGCCGAAGATTATATTGCTGGTGTAAGATTGTTTCAGGTTTTAACATTTACAGTAATATGGAGGTCTCAGTTTCTATGGGGGTTGAAGAGAATTTAAATTTTTCAAAAAATGCAATCCAGGTATTGGAAAAAAGATATTTAAAGCGAAATAAAAACGGGGAAAGTATAGAAACCCCAAAAGATATGTTTCACAGGGTTTCAGAAGCCATAGCATCTGCCGATTATCAATATGGTAAAAAAGATTATGAAGTAAAAGAATTGGCAGACAGATTTTATGATGCGATAACAAACCGTTATTTTATGCCAAATTCTCCTACTTTGATGAATGCAGGTCGGGAGCTTGGACAGCTTGCAGCATGTTTTGTATTACCTGTTGAGGATAGTCTTGAAGGAATTTTTGAAACAATAAAAAATACTGCCCTAATCCATAAATCAGGCGGAGGTACAGGGTTTTCATTTTCAAGGTTAAGGCCAAAAAATAGTATAGTTAAAACTACAATGGGTGTTTCTTCAGGGCCGGTTTCGTTTATGACCGTTTTTAATGCGGCAACGGAAGCCGTAAAGCAAGGAGGTACAAGACGAGGGGCGAACATGGGAATACTCCGTGTTGATCATCCTGATATTTTGGAATTTATTGATTGTAAATCTGATAACACAAAATTGAATAATTTTAATATATCAGTTGCGATAACAGATAAATTTATGGAAGCTTATCTGAAAGAGGAAGATTATGATCTGGTTAATCCTCAAAATGGTGAAGTTGTCGGAAGATTAAGTGCAAAAGACGTTTTTGATAAAATTGTTGATGATGCGTGGAAAAATGGCGAACCGGGGATTGTTTTTATAGACAGGATGAACGATGACAATCCGACTCCTCAAATTGGGGCTATAGAATCTACAAATCCTTGCGGTGAAGTTCCTTTATTACCTTATGAAGCCTGCAATTTAGGTTCAATTAATCTTGGGTTGATGATGAAAAAAGAAAATCAAAAATGGGTTGTAGATTGGGAATTACTGGAAAAAACAACTCGTACTGCAATGAGATTTCTTGATAATGTTATTACTGTAAATAATTATCCTTTGCCGCAGATATCAGAGATGGTTCAAAATAACAGAAAAATAGGACTTGGTGTTATGGGCTGGGCAGATATGCTTATGAAAGCAGAAATTTCATATGCTTCAGAAGAAGGTATAAAACTTGCGTCTGCGGTGATGGAATTTATTGACTATATTTCAAAAACTGAATCTGTAGAACTTGCAAAAGAAAGAGGGAAGTTTAACAACTTTGAAGGCAGTATTTATGACAGCGAAAATTATTTATACAACAAATTTAAAGGGAAATCTGCCGGTGTGATTTCAGATGTTCAATGGGCCGAGTTGGATTCGAAAATCAAACAGTATGGGCTTAGAAATGCAACGACTACATGTATTGCTCCAACAGGGACTATATCAATGATTGCTTCTGCTTCTGGAGGAATAGAGCCGCTATTTGGTTTGGTATTTTCAAGATTGATTATGGATAACACCGAAATGCTCGAAGTAAACCCTATATTTAAAGAATATATGGAATCTCATAGTTTGTATACGGAAAAATTAATGTCAAAAATTGCAACAGATGGTTCTGTCGCGCATGTTGACGGCATTAGTGATGAAATTAAAAATATTTTTGTAACAGCCCATGATGTAAGTCCGTACTGGCATGTAAAAATGCAGGCAGCATTCCAGCTGCATACAGACAACGCAGTCTCTAAAACAGTTAATTTTGTTGAATCTGCAACAAGAGAAGATATAGAAGAAACATATGTTCTCGCATATAAAAATAATTTGAAAGGAATTACTGTCTACAGGAATAATTCCCGCCAATTCCAACCAATGAATTTGGATACTCAAAAGAAGGAAAATGAAATAAAAATAAAACCTGTGGAAAAAACTGAAGAGTACAACCCTACAGGTGAAATAATGGAAGTTAAATGCCCTGAGTGCGGAACAAAAATACAAATGGCCGAGGGCTGCTTTATTTGTCCTAATTGCGGTTATTCAGGTTGTACTTAATATAATTAAAACAGAATAAAATCCATAGATTAAACATTTGTTAAGAAGATATATCTTGAAGATATTTTATTGTATAATTAACCTGTAGTTTATAGAGGCAGGGATATATGGAAATGACATTATCAAGAATTATTGAATCCGCAAAAGAAGTCTTAGAAATTGAAGCAAATTCTATCTTAAGATTAAAAGATAATATTGGAGAAGATTTTGACAGAGCTATAAATATACTCTACAACTGTAAAGGCAGAGTAATTGTTACCGGTATGGGTAAATCAGGATTGATAGGTAAAAAAATTGCCGCAACTATGTCTTCTACAGGTACACCTGCTTATTTCTTGCATCCTGCCGAAAGTACCCACGGCGATTCCGGCGTTATTACTAGAAATGATGTTATTATTGCTATTTCAAACAGTGGCGAAACTCAAGAATTGATGAACTTGTTGCCACTAATAAAGAGATTTGGCTGCCCAATGATAGGCATGACCGGAAATATAAATTCAACATTAGGAAAAACAAGTGAAGTTGTTCTTGATATTTCTGTTGAAAGGGAAGCCGACACTTTGGGTAAAGCTCCAACTGCAAGTACCACCGCAACCTTAGCAATGGGGGATGCTCTTGCTGTTTGTCTAATGGAGAAAAAAGGATTTACTAAAGAAGACTTTTTAATGTTCCATCCGTCAGGAAAATTGGGTAAAGGTTTGACTTATAAAGTTTCTGATTTGATGATTAGCGGTGATAAAATGCCATTAGTCTCTGAAGATTCATCATTTCAGGATGTTATCAAGACTATATCAGAATACAAACTTGGTATGGCAATGATTTTGAATTCGGATAAACAGCTTGTAGGAGTTTTGACAGATGGAGATATCAGAAGAACAGTTATTAAATATCCTAATTTGTCAGATTTAAAAGTTAAAGATGTAATGACTGCAAATCCTAAAAGAATAACTTCTGATTCTTACGCGGCATCCGCATTAAATCTTATGGAAAAATATTCAATTACAGCCCTTGCTGTTGTTGATGAAAATAATATTCCTGCAGGTGTAATTCACGTTCATGATTTATTGAGAGCCGGAGTTGCATAATGGATTTAAAAGAAAAAGCAAGTAAAATAAGACTATTGGTTTTTGATGTAGACGGGGTTATGACTGACGGAAGTATAACTTACGATGAAAATGGTATTGAATATAAAACTTTCAACGCAAAAGATGGTCATGGTCTTGCAAAAATGATAAAATCCGGTTTTATGACCGCAGTAATTACAGGCAGAAGAAACGGAACTGTTGACAGAAGAGCTGAGGATTTGCGTTTTACAGAGGTATATCAGGGGGTAAAAAATAAATTGCCTATACTGGAAGCTATAATGCAAAAATATGAACTTGATTATAGTCAGGTTTCCTATATGGGAGATGATGAACCTGATATTCCGATATTAGAAAAAGTTGCAATTGCTGCTTGTCCTGCAGATGCTGTTGACAGAGTAAAAGAAGTATGTAACTTTATTTCGTCAAAAAATGGCGGCAAGGGTGCAGTAAGAGAATTATGCGATTTAGTTTTTGATTCTAAAGTTGAAGAAGAGGGGATATAATATGTTTGAAATTAAAACACAGGCGTTTTTTTCTGCAGCTCACCATTTATTAAATTATGATGGTGCCTGTGAAAATCAGCATGGACACAATTGGATGGTAGAGGCTTTTGTAAGAGGAGAAAGTCTTGATAAAAGTAATATTTTAATAGATTACAAAGTCTTAAAAAGGGAATTAAATGCTGTTCTTGAAACATTAGATCATCAGGATATTAACGAGTTGCCGGATTTTAAAGGCGAAAGTCCTTCAAGTGAAATGATTGCAGCATACATATATTCAAAACTTAAAGAAAAAATTGTTCAATTGAGCAAAATTTCTGTTTGGGAGACACAAACATCTTGTTGTTCTTATTTTGAAGAAGATTAGAACCAATATAATATCGTTTATACTTTATATGTCAGCAAAAAGGGAATGAAATGAGTTTTATACAGTCGATTTTGATGGGGATAGTTCAGGGATTGAGTGAATTTTTACCTGTATCAAGTTCTGCCCATCTTGTATTTACATCTAATTTTTATAAGGTTTTTAAGGGGATTGAAATTGTTCAACAATCAAATGAAGAAGTCTTTTTTGATATAATGCTTCATTTAGGAACTTTAATTGCTGTTTTAATATTTTTCAGAAAAGATGTATTTGAAATTGCGAAATCTTTATTTTTTGCCTGTAAGAGTAAAGATTTTACTGACCATAAAGCAAAATTGGGTTTGTATATAATAATTGGGACTATAATTACTATTGTATTGGCATTGCCAATAAATGATGTTGCAGAACATTTAGTATACCATCCTGCTCTTGTCGGAGGGTTGCTGATTTTGACCGGTGGAGTTTTATTTTTTAGTGAATTTTTATCAAAAAGAAGAGAAGAAAAGCATGACAAACTGGATTTAAAAAAATCAATATGGATAGGTTTGGCACAGGGTCTTGCTGTTTTACCCGGGTTTTCCCGCTCCGGATGGACTATTGCAACGGGGTTATTTACAGGTTTAAATAGGGAAACTGCTGCAAAATATTCTTTTCTTTTAAGTATTCCTATAATTCTTGGAGCTTCAATGGTTTATCCCCTAGTTAAAATTGATATTGCAGAAGCTTTATCATACAACTGGGAGTATATAATAATTGGGACAATCGTTTCAGCTGTAGTAGGATATTTATGTATAAAATATTTTATGAAATTTATATCAAAATTTTCACTAAACATATTCGGCTGGTATTGCATTATAATGGGCGTTTTCACAATGATATTTTTCAATATTTATCAGTAAAATTTTGGAATAATTTATTGTAAAAAAATGTAAATATTAATAACAAAAAATTTTTTTAGAGGAGTTCTAATATTAGTAAAGCGGAGTGGTCATGATCTTACCTGTACAAGAATCCAGAATCAATAGTTCTTTTGGACGAAGCGTAAAAAAAGAAGCACCGGAACATGATATGTTGTTAGAAAATAATTTTTCTAACAGAGCTATGATTTCACTGGATAAATTCACAAAAGCTTTTACAATTTACCCTGCACGAGGCTTAAAAGGCAGTATTAACTCTGATTTTTATGAATTTCTTACAATGGGAACAGTCCCATATGTAATAGGCAGTTTAACGCTTATGAGCGTTTTTAACAGTGCAAATAAATTTTTTAATGTTGCGGAGAGCTCAAAAGCTTCAAAAATTGGTAAGAAGATGGCATTAGGGGTTCTTTTCTATGGCATAATGAAGGAACTTTCTAAAAAGTTGATAAATACTCCTACCAAATGGATAACAGGTGTGGATACTCAAATCCCATATATTAAAGTAAATCATCAATTGCCTGAAAATGCTGAAGATACTGATTTGACGAGTTTTGAGTATCATAAAGTTGGCGAAAGTGTTGAATTCACAAGATGGGATTTGTTATATGGAAATCCAAAAGATAAAAAAGCTTTAAATAAAAAATTTGATAGAATAGCAAAGAAAAATGGATTAGGTGAAAACCTGAATGACTCTGATCAAGAGGTCAAACCTTTATACAAAGAAATATTGGTAAAATCTACTTTAGCAAGAAGTTTTTCTTCTTATTTATGGGCAGCAACAGGTGTAGCTTTGGCTTTCCAAAAACCATGGGAAGAATTTTTTAATGCTGCAACTTTGAAATTCTGGAAAACAGATGAATTCAAACACACAATTGAATTATTGGGAAAAAGTTTAAAAAATAGCTTAAAAGAGTTGTATAACGGACCACACAATGCAAAAACGGGATTTAATAAGCACTCCGGGAAAGCTCTGATATATACTGCAGCAGCAGTTACTCTTCTTGGTTTGTTGAATATAGCAAATGTCAGCAAGAAACCTGCAAAAGTACAAGAAAAAGATGTTATGGATAAAAATAAAGAAAGTGTGGTTGGATAATGAAAACGAATCTTATTCAGGCATACGCAAATAAATCTCCATTACAGCAATATCAATCTGAAAAAGCTAAATCAGATTTCGATGTAAAAAAAGAATTGACTAACAGAACATTTATCAAACCGTTACCGAGTAATGGCGAACTTGTCAGAAATACAATTTTTGATATGCCTGCTCAGTATTTTAAAGATGTTAAATATGATTTTAAGGCTTTAAAACATTCTCTAAGCGGTAGTGCAAATGACCATGAATTGGGATGCTTAAACGATTTGGGAATGAAACTTGGTGGTTTGGGTATTGCAACATATTTATTTTCACGTAAAGGGACTCCTTTAACAAAAGTTATGGAATTTGTCGGACTTACTTCGTTTTTTGCAGCAATGGATATTTGGCCAAAACTTGCGTTGCAAATTCCGGCATATTTAGTACACGGTTTTAACATAAGACAAGAATATAAGGACAATTACGGTACTAAAAAACCTGTATTTTTAGATCATCAATTTATACCTTGGGATTTATATTCTGATAAAGAAATATATCAAATTGGTGACAGAATGGGCGTTCCGAAAGATATAAAAAACAGAAGAGATTTTATCCAGGAAAAGATGCGCAAAGTAGCTCTCCAAAATAATACTATGTGGATGCTTACCTCTGGATTTGCAACACCTATAATGAGTGCTTTGATTTGTAATGCTTTAGAAAAACCGATTAATAAATATCAAGATGCCAAACTCAACGGTGAAGCTCAGGATTTAATGGAAAACTTTACAAGTGAATACAGCAAATTAGATTTTTCTAAAAATATTAAAAAATTAAATGGAATCCTTGAAGCCAACAAAGATAAAAGTATAACTCCAAAATTGTTTAGTGAAATTCTGGAAACTCTGTCAGAAGGTTTGGATTCAGAAACAACTAAAGCATTGAAAAAAGATTTGCAGGATAATTTTATAAAACAAGGATATGATTTTAATGATGACACATTAGAAGCTATCAGAAATGCTTGTAAAAAAGAATTCTCTTCTTTGAATTTATCTGAAACAGATTTAAACAAAATTATTCCAAGCAGGCAGCAGTTATCTGATTCAATGCAGGAGTTGCTTAAAAATAATGAGTATGTAACTGATTTTACCGGCCATATTAAAAATGTTGTAACAATATTAGAGAAAAATATTTCTGAATTTGAAAAAGCGGGTGCAAGTCGAGAAATCATTGAAGATTTAGAATTTATGACAGGCTCGATGCTTCAATCAAAAAATATAAGAAATAATTCTGCGTTAGTAGAGGCTTTTAAAGCAGTCAAATCAGCCAAATTAACTCAAAATATAATTGATAACATACAAAATGTGGCTGGTGTTTTGAGAAGTTTTAAAGCTCGTACAGTGATTTTAAACAAATATGCATATATCAAGGCTGCGCAAGCCCCGGAAACTATACTTGCAAATAGCTGGAATGATCTGTCGGAAGGTTTAATAAAAACTTTTGGTATTACGAATGAAGAAATTACAAAAGCTCGTTATGACAGAGAATTTGTCGGTCGTTTGCTAAGAGATAAGTTAGAAATGATTGTTGCGGATGAGAATCTTTATGACTCAGTTGTTGATGATTTGCAGAAAAAATTATCCTCTCTTGAAAGAAAAACAGCTTTTGGTATTTTTGACAAAGAGAATAAGAATTCTGAAAACTTATATTTAAAACGCGTAAATACTACATTTGATGAAGCAGATAGCAGCCTAAAAGGTTTGGGTATGCAAAATACTGCTCGTAAGATAGCAGGATATTATGATGGAGACACCAGGTCTTTAAAAGATATTCAGTTATCCTTTATTACTGACAGAGTGAAAGGGGTAAGATGTTCATTCTACAGAATTCTTAATACTCTTGATATGTACAGAAGAATTTCTAAAATGGAAAACATAAATGCTATTTCAAACGATATGCCAAGAGTTATGAAAGAAGAAATCGTTGAAATGTGTAAAGAACTTCTTATAAAAGGACATTGTGCTGATTATTCTGTTAAATTTAATCACCCTGTTGATATGGATTTAAATCCTGAGTTCGGAAGTGATGCAGAAAGAGAAGAATTTAAATCTCAGATAGAAGTAAAAAAAGGAAAGGTTGTCAATAAATTTAAAGGCAAGAAAGCTGCAGAAGAATTAGCAGATAACGCTTATGATAAAAAATTCTACGAGGCTGCTATGAAATTAATGTATAGTGAAACTCCTCATCCTGATACTTTGAAAAAGATCACAGAAACTCCATTTTTTGATGATTTTATGAAATACAGACAAGAAATCTTTAATGCATTCGGAAATGAAAAATATTTTGCAAAACCTTATCACGTAATAGCAAACACCTATAGCAATGCAACAAATGAACTAAAATTCTTATTGTTAGGATGTGCTCCTGACGAAATGTTTACAAAAATATGTTCACAAAAATATAACGGTAACAAGTGGCTGAAAATATTCGCAGGGTCGGGTGCTGCTTTACTGGGAATAACTACATTGTCTCAATTCTTTATGGGTAAAATGAACAGTGATAAAATTAAGGAGAAAAACTAATGATATCTGCAATTTCTTCTAATTTAATAACTCAAAAAATGAATATATTGAATATGAATAATAAAAATATTCAAACGACACCTGTTGCATTTCAAAAATCTGAATCCTCAAATTTGTTAACTCAATATATGCAAAACATCGCGAATATAAATGCTCCGGCCGTGATAAAATCAGAGACATCTGTGTCTGTTCCATATAAAAATGATTTAAGGACATTGTTTACGACAAACAGTGCAAAGATTCTTGCAATTTTACCTCGATCATTTACAGCAAAAGATACAAATGGTAATGAATATATTGATCAGAATGAAAAACCGGGCACTTTTTTAAGCGCTATTGAAAGACTTGATGAAGTTAAAGCGCAGGGATTTAATACATTACATGTACTGCCTATAAATCCTCCGGGAAAGAATAATGCTTTTGGAACAGCAGGATCTGTATACTCTCCTGAAGATTTACTTAAAATTGATCCTGTTCTGGTTGATAAGAATGATCCCCGTTCAGATAAAGAACAGTTTAAAGCTTTTGTAGATGAATGTCATAAACGTGGTATAAGAGTAATGATAGATATGCCAAGTTGTGCATCATACGATTTATACTTGAATAAACCTGAACTAATGGCTATAGAAAACGGTATAGCAAAGACTCCGGGCGGCTGGGAAGATATCAGAATGTTCCAGCCTTGGGATGATGAAGGAAAAAGAACTCTCAATCCTGAATTACTTGAATATCACAGAAAATTTGTTGATATGTTAATTGATGCAGGAGTTGATGGCATAAGAGCAGACGTTGCAAGAACAAAACCTGTTGAGTTTTGGGATATAATAATTCCTTATTCAAGAAAACGTGATCCGCAATTTGCTTGGCTTGCAGAATCTTATACATATGAAGATGCTTCTCCTCAGGCAAATATGCCTTATGACAGGCCTGAAGATTCTTTAAGAGCCGGTTTCGATTCATATTATGGCCAATATCATATTTTCCACGAATGGCAAAGCGCAAAAGATCTTCACAATTATGTAATTGATAATCTAAATATGTCTTACAGGGTTGATATGGGCAAATCATTAATTGGCTCGTTTGCGACTCATGATGATGTTTCTCCTATGTTCCACGGAGGTGAAGTCTATTGCAATTTAACTTCCGGCTTGCAGGCAACATTACCTATGATGAATCCGTATATAGTAGACGGATTCCAGTCAGGTGACGATTATGTATATTCATACGGAAATAAAAATGTAGATTTTACAAATACAGATTCTCACAATATGAAAGTTCATGAAGGTAAACTCGACATATTTAATCTCTCCAGAAAACCTGGAGGAAAACACCCTGAAATTGGTAAATTTATGACTGAATGTTTTAAATTCAGAGATAAATATGCAGAAATTTTAAAACGTGGTTCATATGTTGTTTTAGACAAGGACAAAGATCCAAGAGATCAAATCATCGCATTTGCAAGACACAGACACGGAAGAACAATACTTGTTTTAGCTAATAAAGATGTTAACAGACCTGTTGCAGCAAAAGTAAAAGTTCCAACCATTAAATCAAACCAAAAACTTAATAATTTACTTCCTAAATATGGTCAAGACAGTAAATTCCAAGTTAGTGATAATGAAGTATCAGTAGTTTTAGGACCGGGCAGGATACATGCATTTGAAATAGATACCCCGAATATTGAAATGTATTGCGACAAGGTCTATAAACAGCATTAAGAGAAGAGAAAAACAAAAAGTACGCAAATATAGTTACAATTTGCGTACTTTTTGTAAATTTTATAAAATTATTTATCTGAAATAAAACCATTTATTGCAGAATACGCTGCAACATAAGGAGAAGACAGATAAATATAACCTTTTGTATTCCCAAGTCTTCCGATAAAGTTTCTGTTTTGTGTTGTCAGGCAAACTTCTCCGTCTGCTAATATTCCTGCGTGAATACCTACACAAGGACCACACCCCGGAGGAAGAATAGTTGCATTTGCATCAATAAAAGTCTCTAAAAGACCTTCTTGCAGTGCTTGTTTATATATAGTTCTTGAAGCCGGACAAATTAACATTCTGACTCCGTCTTTTACTTTTTTGCCTTTGAGAATCTTTGCAACTATACGCATATCTTCGATTCTTCCGTTAGTACAGGTGCCGACATAGACCTGATTAACTTTGACATCATTTAATTCTCTTGCAAGTTTTGTATTATCAACTGTATGAGGGCAAGAAACCGTATGGTCAATATCAGCTGCATTTATTTCTATAATTCTTTCATAGTTTGCATCGCTGTCAGGTTTAAATGCGTTATATTCAACAAGACGCCCTTTTTCTTGTAAATATGCTTTGGTTTTATTGTCTGCAACGAATAAACCACATTTTGCGCCGGCTTCTACTGCCATGTTTGCAATAGTAAAGCGTTCTGACATTTCCATATTTTCAACTGTTTCGCCGCAAAACTCCAGAGCTTTATAGGTTGCTCCGTCAGCTCCTATCATTCCGATTAAATGCAGGATAAGGTCTTTTGCGCATATCCCTTCCCTGAATTTACCGTTTACAACAACTTTAAAAGTTTGAGGAACTTTTAACCATGTTTTGCCTAATGCCATAGCAACGGCAATATCAGTTGAGCCCATCCCTGTTGCAAAAGCACCTAAAGCACCGGAAGTACAAGTGTGAGAATCTGCACCAACCAATATTTCTCCTGGGTTCACGAAACTTTCAATAAGTCTTTGGTGGCAAACTCCTGAACCGACTTCAGATAAAACAGCGCCGTAGTCTCTGGAAAAATCTCTCAGGGTTGTGTGCATGTTTGATAATTCTTTACGAGGGCTTGGTGAAGCATGGTCAATAAATAAAATTGTACGCTCCGGATTATATAATTTATCTTTACCCAATTTTTTAAATTCTTCTACAGTCAGCGGTCCTGTTCCGTCTTGAACAGCACATACATCAACATTTGCAATAACAAGTTCTCCTGCGTGTACTTCGTGATCAGCATGTGCAGATATTATTTTTTCAACCAAAGTTTGTCCCATAATATTATCCCTCTTTTTCTTTATATTATCACAAAATTTATAAATTAAATCATTGAAAAGATATTTTGCTTGTGATATTAAAATAATGTGGTTTGGTATTCTTATGCCAGCATAAATTTAGAAAGAAGGATATAAAATGTCAGAAGTAAGAGTTAGAATTGCACCGTCTCCAAGCGGTAATTTACATATTGGTACAGCCAGAACAGCGCTGTTTAATTATTTGTTTGCAAAGAAAAATA
>CACXDL010000026.1 GCA_902766395.1 uncultured bacterium | reverse complement strand
TAGAGAGGATAGGAAAAATCCTATCCTCTCTAATTAGCGGGAGACGAGGCTCGAACTCGCGACATCCTCCTTGGCAAGGAGGCATTCTACCACTGAATTACCCCCGCATATTCAGTTTATAGATTCATTCTACATGCTGAATTTTATTTTTCAAGAGGTTTTATCTTATTTTTTTTATAATCAGATAATTATAATATTGAAATTAAAAAAGCCCGATATAAATGGGCTTTTTCATTGCAATTTTGTTTGTTATGATTAATGATCTCTGTGGTCTACACGGAATTTATGCTCTATTACTGCAGTGTCCTGATTTGCACGCAATTTACCCGCAATTATATGACCGGCAAACATTGCCAGTGCGCCAACACCTGCAATAATTTTACCTGTTTTACCTGCAGATGCAGCCGGGTGTTTATAAATATCAAGTATTTTAACACCTTCTTTTAACAATTTAGGCGTTCTCAATATTGTTGCAGCCATAATCACACCGATTCCGGTTCCTGCAGCACACAATGCACCTTTAGCTGTTGCTCCTATCATAGTTCCCAACATTGAGAAAAATTTCAATACATCTGCAATTACATTTTTGGTGTCATACCACAAGGATTTTTCGTCTGTTGAGGTTTCTCTTGCTTTAATCTTATTGAACTCTTCTGCCATACGACTGTTTGGTTCCATCAAAACAATACTTTTTGTTCGCAAACCGACTTCTTTTACAGTTCCGTCTTTTTCCAGAATATATTCTGTCCCATCTGTCATTTTTTTCTGTCTTATAAATATTATATCGCTTTCAGGAAGGAATTTTTTCTCCCATTTACGACTTTGGAATCTGTCCTGAAAATCAGTTACCTTTTTAAGCAATTCACCTTCAGTAAGTTCTGCTTGCTGCGCAACATCTGAAATTGAAGAGTTAACTTTTGGTGTTTTTCCATTTTTTATTTGTTCAAAGTATTTAGCCATCTTTTCATTGGCTTCCATTTCAACTTCATTTTTGCCCCAGCCATTTGTTACAACAACTTTTCCGTCAGAATAAAGCGTATATTCATTACCATCATAAGAATTCGGTATTTTCATGTGAATAGTATTATTGAATTTGTTGTAAACTTTTTCCCAATGAGTGCCTTTTATAATCCCTTCAACACTTCTGCCTTCTTCGAGTGCGGCTTTGATTTCTTTATCCATTTTTGTTAATTCTTCATCCGGCAATTTTTTTACATATGTGTCTGTTCCATCAATACTTGGAGCCTTCACAATATCTTCAGATTGTTGTTTTTGCTGATTTTTTATAGCATTTGCAATTAAATTTGTATCAGATTTGAAACTTATTGCCGGATTAAAATCTACTACCATATTCACACTCCTTGTTTGGTATCTACAAAACGCAAAAACAAAAAAAGTTGCTATTTTGTATTAAAAACTTTACATTCCAAATAATGTTAATTGTGGAACATCATCTTCATTATTTACCATTTTCTTTCTGGATGCAAGATTATTTGAAAAATCTCTTTGCATTTTTGTCATCAATTCCTGAGAACGTCTAATTACAGCATTTGGAAGGCCTGCCATTTTTGCAACCTGAATACCATAACTTCTGCTTGCTCCACCCGGAACAATTTTTCGTAAAAATTCTATTTCTCCATTATTTTCAGAAATTGTAATTCTGTAATTTTTAATTTGCGGATAGGTTTTGGTCATTACATTTAATTCGTGATAATGTGTTGCAAAAATACATCTTGCTTTTATCTTTGTTGTAATATACTCTGCAACTGACCATGCGATTGCAACTCCGTCATATGTACTTGTACCCCTGCCTATTTCATCAAGTAATATGAAACTTTTTTCAGTTGCGGTATTTAGAATAAATGAAGTCTCTATCATTTCAACCATAAAAGTTGATTGACCAAGAGTTAAATCATCACTGGCCCCAACGCGAGTAAATATTTTATCTATTATTCCTATTTTTGCACTGTCTGCAGGAACCCACGAACCAATTTGCGCAAGTATTGCAATTAGCGCATTTTGACGCATATATGTTGATTTACCAGCCATATTTGGACCGGTTAAAATCATAAATTGTGTTGCTTCAGCATCACTTGTGTTTGATTTTAATTCTAAATCATTTGCAACATATTCACCTAGTGGTAATATCTTTTCTAATACAGCATGGCGCCCGTTTCTTACCAGAAAATCATCCGAAGCATCAATTATCGGCTTACAATAATTATTTTCGACAGCAACTTGAGCCAAAGAAACTAATACATCGGATTTTGCGATACAATCTGAAATTTCTCTTATTTTTGAAACATATTCTTTTGAATATTCTCTAAAATCCGTAAAAAGTTTATACTCAAGTTCTGTAGACCTTGTTCTGGCCGACAGCACATCGTTTTCATGATTTTTAAGTTCTTCTGTAATATACCTTTCTGCCCCAACAAGAGTTTGTTTTCTTATATAATCTTGAGGAACTAAATTGCGGTATGAATTTGTAACCTCAAGATAATAACCAAAAACTTTATTGTATCCTATTTTTAAATTTTTTATTCCGGTTTTTTCTCTCTCATTTTCGACAAATTTTTCGAGCCACTCTTCACCACCCGTAAGCAAATCTCTGAAATAATCCAACTCTCCGCTTACTCTTGGTTTTATAATTCCGCCTTCTTTTAATAATATAGGAGGTTCATCTACTATAGTATTCTCTATCATTTGCACGAAATCAGAAATAGAATCAGAATATTCTCTGATTTTTTCATACATGTCGTAATCTAGTCCTGAGGTTAACTCCAGAATCTGTGGCAATATTGACAATGAAAGTTTTAAACTGACAAAATCTTTTGGGCTTGCAGAGCCGTTACTCATTCTTGTTGCAAGGCGCTGAATATCATATATTCTGTCAAGTAATTCAGAGAGTTCAAGACGAATATCACTTTTTTCAATGAGTTCTGAAACAGAATTTTGTCTTTCCATTATATCTGTTACATTTTTTAAGGGCTGACAAATCCAGCTTTTTAGTAATCTTGCCCCCATATTTGTTCTTGTTTTATCAATCGCCCATAATAAGGATCCGTATTTATTCTTTTCTCTTAAAGTTTCGATAAGTTCAAGGTTTTTTCTTGTTGCACTGTCCATAATCATATATTCAGACAATTCATATGCTTCAATTCGGTCAAACTTAGGCATATTATCTTTTAAACTTTCCCAAACATAAGCAAGCAAAGCACCTGCAGACCTGAATCCTGTTTTATATTTGGAATATCCAAAACTTTCCAGACTTGCTGTTTTAAAAACAGTTTTTAAATTATTTTGAGAAAAATTTTCTTCAAAAACAGACGGAGGAATTTTTGAGCAATTGTATTTTGATGTAATTTCTTCCGGCAAATCAATAACTTCATCCGGAACAATCTGAAAAGGTTTAATTTCCTGCTTTTGACTCGGGCCTACAATTTCAGAAGGATTTAATCTCGCCAATTCTGCTAATACTAAATTCAGAGGAGCCTGAGTAACTTTAAACTCTCCTGTTGAAATATCTGTATAGGCAAATCCAAAAATATCATTTTTTTCATCTTTACAGATTGCGCACATGTAATTGTTTGAATTCTGATTTAGGAGATTGCTTTCTGTTAAAGTTCCGGCAGTAACAATACGAACCACACCGCGTTTTACAACTTCCCCTGATTTTACCGTTTTTGGATCTTCAAGTTGTTCACATATAACGACTTTAATATTTTTTTGTACAAGCTTTTGTAAATATGCATCGGCAGCCTTGTACGGGATACCTGCAAGAGGAATCTTACCTACTTTTGCACCACAGTCTCTTGCTGTTAATGTTAACTCAAGTTCTTTTGACATTATAACAGCATCTTCAAAAAATGTTTCGTAAAAATCTCCCATTCTGTACCACAAAAGCAGCCCAGGATACTGTTTTTTTATCTCAAGAAAACGTTGCATTGCAGGAGTAACGTCTTCAATGTTAACATCCCAACTGTTTATGATATTGATTTCCCCTTTGCTCATACTATAATATTTTATATAAAAACAAGAGGATTTCAACATGAGTTGTTTAAAAAATGTAACAAGAGCAATATTTTTAACAGTTGTTGTTGTAGGATTTGTTGCTTTTGGAGGTCAGAATTGGATTAAAAATCAGATTGGAAATATTCTTCATCCTACCCATGATGTTGTTATGGAAAGAGCAAGCAAAGTTGGAGATTTTTCAAAAATTAATAAAGAATTCGAAATAGAAAAAGCTGCAGGAGTGATGGGATACAATGCTGTTTTAGCTGAGCACAAAGCTTCCGGACAAAAAATGCTTGTTGTTGATCCCGGGAAAAAACAAATCATTACAAGAAGCGATATTGAAGCTAAAGACGCGGAAGACAGAATTAAAAATGCGATTTCTAAATTCAAATATCAGGCTGCCGCACTGGAAGACTTTCATGTCACAGAAAAAGGGATCATGAATTCTTATGGGAAAGAAGTACCTTATGTAAAATTTAAGGCAAGAGTAAAAAAATTGCCTGTAGGCGAAATCTCAGGAATTATTTCCGTTGTCGAAAATGAAAAAGGAAATGATAAAATATTAGTTTCCATAAATCAATCCGGAAAGTATTCACAATTAATTTCAAATGAATTCTTTAAAGAAATTAAATAAATTACGCAGGTATTTCCTGAAGAATATCTGATGATTTAATTTTCTTTGGGGATTTTGTTTCTATATAGTGCTTTAAGGTTTCAAATGTTACCATACAAACTTTTTCATTTGCTTTCGTTTCATACTCTCCTTTGTAATCAAAATCATTTTGAGCCATATTTTTGAAAAAATCTCTTAGTTTGTAGGGCATTTGTTTTTTGTTATATGGAATTTTTGAAGCGCAATTAGCACATATAATTCCACCCATATGGAGAACAAAATACATTGAATCCTGAACAACTTTTTTATGACAATGCAAACAAGTATCCAATTCTATTGAAAATCCTGATTCAACCATCATTTTCATTTGAAATTTTATAACAGCCAATAATATTTCAATTTTATTTTCAGCATCAGAGATTGCTTCAAGGGTCTTATACAAAAGACTATATACATTATTAGAACAAGGATCTTCTTCTAATCCAAAATTACTTACAACCTCAGTAACATACATAGAATAAAATATTTTATCCAGATCAGTTCTTGTCTTTTTAAAAGTATTTAAAGATTCAGCCTGGCAAATTGTATTTAAATTTTTGCCTTTATGCATCATAACTGTATTGGCAACAAGCAAATCCATTCTTGCACCTAACTTGCTTGTAGGTTTTTTAATTCCCTTGGCAACTCCTCTGATAAGCCCTTTGTCTTTTGAATACATAACAATTATTTTGTCGGACTCACTGAGAGGATATGCCTTTAAATTAATTGCATCAGTAACAAAATTTGAGCTCATATTAAGTGTTACCCTTTCCAGTACCGTGATAAACACCTCTAATCATTTGTTCCAGTTCTTGCTTGTTATCTGAATATGCTATAGCAACTTCTTTTGTAATCTTGCCATCTTTATACAAATCATACAACGACATATTAAAAGTAATCATATTATCGAATGTACCATTTTTAACAAGAGAATATATTTGTTCAAGTTCATCCTTAATTATAAAATCCTGGACTGTAGGGGTAACAAATAGAATTTCCGGGACCGGCAACCTTGAACTGCCATCTGAAGATGGAACCAGTTTTTGTGCTATAGTACCACGAAGAGTGTTCGCAACTTGTGTTCGGATAAAATCTCTCTCCTTTGGATCAAACAAATTAATAATTCTTGTAACTGTCTGAATTGCATCATTTGTATGTATTGTTGAAACCACAAGATGACCTGTTTCTGCAGCATTAAGAGCAGCTTCTAAAGTTTCTCTGTCTCTTATTTCTCCAATTAATATTACATCAGGATCCTGTCTTAGTGCATATTTTACGCCATCAGAAAATGACGGAGTATCTATTAAAAGCTGACGCTGAGAAACAATAGATTTTTTATTGGTAAAAATAAATTCAACTGGGTCTTCAATAGTTACAATGTGTTTTGCATAAGTCGTATTTATATAATCAAGCAGTGACGCAATTGTAGTTGATTTTCCCGAACCAGTCGCACCGGTAATTAACACAAGACCATTATTGAATTTGGCAAAATTTTCAAGTTCATCAGGCAAGCCTAATTCTGCAAAAGTCTTGATATAATAAGGAATTGCTCGAAATACCATTGCACTTTTACCCAACGAATGGCTCATATTTACACGAAAACGCGAAATTCCTTGTATTTCATATGAGAAATCAATATCAAAGAATCTTGAGATACGATCTTTCAAATGATTCGGTGCAACCGTTTTGATAACAAAATCAATATCATCTGCCGTAAGAGGCGGAAGGTTAATCCTCATTATTTGTCCTGAAACCCTTATTGCAGGGCGTTCTCCGTCACATAAATGAACATCTGAAGCTCCTACGGATACAGCCTGTCTTAAAAAATCTTCAATATAAAAATTGTTATTCCCCATATAATCTCTTCTTTGTTTTAACTATCCTTTTGTGATTATACCATTATTAGTTCTTTTATACAACTATGTTAATTTTGTGATATCATTCACTTGTAATAATTATGTTTAACAGGGAATTAATAAACCAAAATAAAAATATTACAATGTGCGTATCTTCATTTGTTTTTATGTTGGGGATATTAGCATTTTTTAATTCTATTGGAATAATATTTTCTTTAATAATAACATTTCTATTATTAGCTTTGATGTTTTTAAATATTTTTAGCTTTAAAAAAGTATTATTTTTAGCTTTAATATTTTATTTTGGATTTTTTATTTCCAACTTAAAAGTAAAAAATTATGACGACCTGATAATTATGGCTCCCATAAATTCAACAATTGAAGGCCGAATAATATCGATACCAGTATCAACAACAAAAAACAATGTAAAATTCAGATTGCAAGTAGAAAAAGTAGGGAAAACGAAAGTTAATGGAAAAACATTTGTTAATATTAATGCAGATAATACCTCTTTTAAAGATTTAAATATCGGACAAAATATTTTGATATCTGGGAACCTGAGAAAACCTTTCTCTTCTACAAACCCTTCCCAATTTGATTATTCTGCATATTTACGGAATTTTAATATTTTTACAGTATTTTACAGCAACGAACCTAATATAAAAATACTTGATAACAACCCCTCTTTAAAATGGAAAATGTTAGCACTTTTAAATAATACAAGAAGAGATATTTTAAAAGTTCACTCAAAATTTTTAAAAAGTCCAAATTTAGAAATACTGGGAGGTATAGTTTTTGGAGACGATGCAGTTGCCACACCTGAATATATCAAAAATTCTTTCATACATTCAGGCTTACTACACATACTTGCAGCTTCAGGAATGAATGTCGCTTTTATTTTTGCTTTTTGGAGTTCCATTCTGTGGATTTTGAGAATACCTTTTAAAATAAGGACAGCAAGCGGAATTTTTGTTATTTTACTATATACTTTAATGACAGGTTTAGGACCCTCTGTTGTTAGAGCTGCATTGATGCTTATTTTTGTGCTAATTGGAAAATTAATAGACAGAGATGCAAATAATATTTCACTCCTTTCACTAGTTGCAGTATTACTTTTAATATACAATCCGGCATATATTAACGACGTAAGTTTTCAGCTATCATTCCTTGTTACATTTGGCCTTATCACAACCGGAAGTATTCTTTCAGCAAAATTAGATAAAATTCCAAATTGGATAAAAATACCAATTATAATTCCACTGGTTGCTCAAATTTGGGTAATACCAATTCAAATGTTTTACTTTAATACAGTCAGTCTTTACTCAATATTTGCCAACATTGCAACAGTAAATATTGTAAGTATTATAAGTTTTAGCGGATTTGTCAGTTCAATTCTTGCGATATTTAAACCGGCCGCAGATATTGTTTGCATGATTTTTGATTTCGCAAATAATTATTTTTTAAATTTACTTGTATATATATCAGACTTTTTTGCAAATCTTCCAAATTGCATAATAAACACAGTTCATCCGGAAATTTATCAAATCGTATTATATTATGCAGTAATAGTATGTGCGACATATTTATTGCACAACAACAAATTCAGACAATGCATATGCACTCTTTGCACAGGACTTTTAATAATCATTTCTCTCGGAATCCATCCGGTTTCACAAGATTTGGAAATTATTACATTTGACGTTAAGAATGCAGATTGTTTCCTTATAAAAACACCCCAAAATAAGTATTTTATGATTGATACAGGAAAATCCCCATATAAGAGCGGAAATTCACAAGCTAAAATAATAGTTTTAAAATACCTTAAAGACAGAGGTATCAAAACTCTTGAAGGGCTTATTGTGACACATTTTGATAACGACCATTCCGGAGGAGTTGTTGATATTCTTGAAAATATTAAAGTTAACAAAATGTATCTAAACAACGAAAAATCCTCAACATTAACCGCTGAGAATATTTTTAAAACGGCAAAAAAAGTAAAACAACCTATTGAATTTGCAAAAAATAACACCATTATTTATTCGGAACCCGATTTTTATATAAAAAATTATATTTCAAAAACCAATCGCAATAATAGTGAAAATGATTCATCAATAATGACAAAAATTAATTATAAAAAATTTGGAATGCTATTTATGGGCGATGCAGGAACAGCGTCTTTTGATAAAATAAAAAATCCGGAATTAAAAAATACCGAAGTTCTGAAAGTGGGTCACCATGGAGGTGCGAATGTAGTTGATAGAAACATGATTAATTACTTAAAAAACGAAACATCACTTATTTCAACAGGCATAAATCATTTCGGACATCCAAATAAAGGAACACTTGATATATTGAGAAACACAAAAATCTTAAGAACAGATACTTTAAATTCAATAAAAATTTCATCAGATGGTATAAAATATAAAATTTATACATACAATCCAAATTACAAAAAATATATTTTAAAAGATATTATGACTTCAAGGTAAAATATTGGCAGAATTAATGTAAAAAATACACTAAATTTACATTTTGAAAACGCTGTCTATACAAAGGTTTTAGCTGTATACAAGTTCTTACGAAAGACCTAAAGGGTTGAAATTTTAAATTTTTGTAATACAATGGGCATATAATCAATCCAAAAGAATGAAAGTTAAGAAAAAAAATTAACATAAAAGTAGTTTTTAAGGATTTTCAATTTACAACTAGAGGATTCTATTTTGAAAAAATTATTACTATTCACAGTTGCATTAGTGATGATGTTATTTTCACAAGTGCAAGCCGCCAGTGTAGATACCGTAAAGGCAGCGATAGTAAAACATTCTATCGAAATGGGTGTAGATCCAGCAATTACATTAAGTCTTGCAAAAACAGAATCGGGATATCGCCATGAAACAAAAAGTCCTTATGGTGCGATTGGGGTATTTCAACTTATGCCATCAACAGCCAGACGTATGGGTTTGAACCCATATTCTCTTGATGACAACATTAAAGGCGGCATTATGTACTACAAATCTATGTACAAAATATTTGGTTCCATACAGTTAGCAGTCGCGGCATATAATGCGGGACCTGCCATAGTAAAAAAATATAATGCAGTTCCACCGTTTACTGAAACAAAAAAATTTGTATCCAGAATAATGGCTGATTATCATTATTTGAAGGCACATACAGATCCTGCAGTTACAGCTTATATGAAAGCAAAAAAAGAACACGAACAGAAAAAACTTGCTCAACAACAAAAGCTTAAAGAGAGTATGCCTGCTAAATCTATTGTTAATGTAGCAGAAGTACAAACTCCGGAAACAAAAACTACGGCACCGGCCGTTTTAGCCAACGCGAAAGCTCCGGATCCTGCAGTTAAAAATGAAAAAACAAATTTAAATGTGTCTGATTTAAAGAAACCAGAAAACACAGAAATGTAATAATGATAGATGTTTTATAAAAAGCGATTCTTAAAAGAATCGCTTTTTTATTATTATTTATTTTAATTTCTTGAAATAAATTTACTTATCTCAGGTTTTTCTATCGGCACTGAACTGCTAAATGATGTAGTTTCTGCATTTGCAGCATTTTTAGATTCTTTTTTTGCTGAATGTAAAAATGTATCACTTGCCCAGTTTGCAATAGGAGTTACCGCTACAGGAGATAAGAATCTATATACTGTACCAAATACCGCTAACGATTTAAGAATATCCAAACCGCCCAATTTATAAGATAATGCAGGGTTCCTTACAACCTTTGATACATACTGTCCGACTATTGCAGGTTTGAATTTTTTACCTGCATTTGCAGCATCTGCAAGGAATTCAGCTTTTAGTTTTTCATTATATTTCGCGAATTTTTCAGGGAATGTTTCGTCATTTAAAAACTCTTTTGCATATTTTAATGCAACTTTTCTGTCCCATAAACCTGCAAGTGCTCCATCTATTGTATACGCACCTAAAGTAGATGCCGCCAAGGTTAATCCCTGATTAACCATCAAAGTCTTTTTTCTTTCTTCATGCATATCGTTGTTACGATAAGTTTGTAACATATACATGCCGGAAATAATAAATGAACCTAATGTTTGCATATGGTTTACAATTTGCCCTACCTTATCTTGCTTTGACAACCAAACTGCAACAGGTGATTCGAACAATGGTTTTGTATAATATTTTGAAATTCCATCAAAAAGTTTGTTTGCTCCCCTTTTTATCGGAGTTAAAAACTGAGAAGAAGTAGGAAATCTGAAACCTTCGAAAGATGTTTGAGCAGCGTATACGTTATTTCTGTTCAAACTGTTTGGATTATATTGAGAAGTAACTCTTGAGATTTTCATTACTTAGCACCTCCCGCTTTTACAGGATTCCCTACATTTTGCGAAGTCGAAGGAGCAGTTTGTTTAGGTTCTTCTTTACCCATTCCAAATAAATACTTCATAATTGGAGGAATTAACGCAATTGTTAACATCGCTTTTAAAATACCAAATACAAATGTATCAGGAGCCATATTAAGAGCCTTTATAACTCTGTCAATGTTTAATTTATTATTTATTTTAACTAATTGACCTTCTTTAAATTCTCCAAATAGTTTAAGGAATTTTTTACCAATTACTTTTGTATCCTGAAGCAAATCAACATCTTTTACTTTTAAGCCCTCAAGAAACTCTTTAGCGAATTTTTCATATTTTGCTTGATCAACTATTTGAGGATTTTTTAGATATTGTTCTTTAGTGATACCTAACTTTGGTAAAATATTGTCAAGCATTCTATCTGTAATTTCTTTAAATTTATTCTGAATAATAACAGCATCACCGGTTTTCTTTCTTGGATTATAAATTCTTTTTGCAGCTTCACCCAGAGGGTACATAACTATACTTGCAAAAACAAATCCGACAACTGCAGATGCTATAGCATGACAGGCAGCCATAACTTTATCTTCCCAGTTTTTCTTACCTGGCAGCGTTAAAATTGCTAACGGTCTTGGCCCTGCAGCTAAACCTAAAGCAACAAGGTTTTGTATAATAACCGTATGATCATTACAACCGTCAATTAGTTTGTCTATTGTTCTAAACCAAAAACCAGCGGCAGCCTTTTCTCTACCTGTAAAGCTGCCGCTATAATATCCTCTATTCACATTTTTATCTGCACTATTACACATACTTTCGCTATGACCATGACTGTGCTCTAGTCCATACTTAGGCTTATTCTGCCTAATCAATGATGAATAAGTTAAATCTAAATTAGTTTTCATTTCACACCATTTATAATTAGTAATTGATACATTTATTGTAAATCAAATAAAAATATTAATTGTCATTTAATTACGAAAATGTTACAAAAATTTTTTAGAATTCTCAAAACCTTGAAAAGACAATATCTTTTGTTATAATAGCCTTGACGAGGTAGAGAGTGGAAAACGAAACAAATCTTAACTTAGAAAAAATTGCAAAAGATTGCAATCTGTTTACTAATTCAGATTCTAATGCCATTATCCAAAATATTGGAAGATTAGAAGAAATATACACCTCTGAAGAATTGATAAAAATATATAATTATATGCTGTCTGTAACAAAAAATCCGGATGTAATTATATATTTAATTCGTTGTGTTGACAAATACAGAAGTTCATCAAGCCTGGAATACATTGTAGATATTTTGCTTTTCAAAAACGGAGATAATTTATCGGAAGAAGAAAAAGAAAAATATATACATGTAAGAATTTTGTGCGCGAAAGCGATTGCGAATTTAAAAAATACTGACGCCGTCTCATCTTTACTGTATTGCATGAATAATAAAAATGAACACTACAGAGTTCGCTTGGCATGCGCAGATGCTTTAGGACGCATTGGTGACAAATTTGCCGTTGCACCATTAATAGATGTCGCCAAAGACGAAAATGAGAAATCTACATATTTAAGAGAATCCGCAGTCTCCGCACTTGGCTTATTGGGAGATTACAGAGCTATAGATCCTCTTGTTGGTATACTTGAAGCAAAACAAGGTTTTATGAATAAATTTTCTTTTCTTAAAGAAAGAGCCATAGAGGCCCTAAATAAAATCGGATTTGGCAATGATGAGCGAGTATTTAAGGCCCTAAAACATTCCCTTATGGATGAATCCGCACAGGTTAGAATAGATGCGATCGAAGGAATAATGAACAGCGAAAACCCGCAAGCTTTTGATATTATAAAAAATGTCATGCTTGAAGATAAAGATGAAGAAGTTAAAAAAAATGCATTAATTGCACTGTACAATTTATCAGACAGGCAAATATTAGATGAAGTTATAAATTCTTCCCAATATTCAGATGCTTTAAAAGTAGCAGCAGTCGAGATTTTAAATGAATACGAATCAGACAATGAGGATCTATAAATGCATAAATCAGTTATTTTGTTATCAGGTGGTTTGGATTCATTAGTTACTCTTGGTCTTAAAAAAGAGGAACTAAACATAGAATTGGCCCTTACATTTGATTACGGACAAAAATCTGCTTCAAAAGAAATTCTATATTCAAAGAAAATTTGTGACTACTATTCAATAAAACACAAAATAATAAAACTTGATTGGCTGCAAGAAATTACTAAAACCGCCCTTGTTTCAGATAATAAAATTCCGACAGGAGAAGACCTTTTAGATTCGTCAAAAAGTGCTAAGGCAGTATGGGTACCAAACAGAAACGGGTTATTTTTAAATATAGCAGCATGCTTTGCAGATTCACAAGGATATGATTACATTTTAATAGGTGCAAATAAAGAAGAATCCCTCACTTTTCCTGATAATACTTCCTCATTTGCAAATGCAGTAAACGAAGAGTTTAAATACTCTACACTAAAACAACCAAAGGTTGTTGCCCCCTTGATAAATTATTTTAAAAATGATATAGTCATGCTAGCGCTTGAAAACAACATTCCTTTAGAGCTTGTGATGAGCTGTTACCAACAGGGGGAAGGACATTGCGGGATGTGTGAGTCATGCACAAGACTAAAAAAATCACTTGAATATAATAAAGCGCATGAATATATAGATAAAATATTTGGTTTAAAATGAAAACACTATACATAGATAAAGAAATTAAATATATCGGATCACAATTATCACCTCATTGGATTTATAAAAATTTTAAATTACAGGGTGATGCCATAGTGGCTTTTTGTGGTGAATGCGAAGTAAATCTTGATCATATGGTTGACATTGAAGACGTTATTAATGATGAACCAATATACAGCAAAAACATGCTCAGTTTCATTAGCGAGCAATTTAATATAAACCTTCCGGAAGGAGTTCTAAGACAAAGATTATTAGTTACTACAATAAAAGAAACTCTTGAAAGCCTGGGGCATAGTGTAATAAGAAGAGGAGATGATTTGTTCGTTAACAACAAAAAATTATCTGTATCCATAGCTACCAAATCCGCAACATCAGTACTTATTCACACTGGTATAAATATATTATCGGAAGGGGCGCCGATTCCTGTTTCAGCACTGGAAAGCGACCTGAAAATAAAAAACATAAAAGATTTTGCATATGAAATAATGAAAAGATATAGTGAAGAAATAGATGACATAATTCTTGCAACTACAAAAGTGAGAGGGGTTTAATGCTAAAAAATACTGATAAATATACTCAAAAAGATGATTTACATTTTTCAAAAAAGAATAATAAACAAAATTCAGATACAAACGCAAAAGACATTATAATTTTTATTTCTGTCTTTATCACAGGAGTGCTTATATTACTTGGTTTTGCGAAAATACTTTCGCCAAATGTGGATGTTGGAATTGCGGATAACGGAGAATATTCTCAAACTGAAGAAATTGAAGAAGATGAAGCTCAGGACCAATCAAATGTTGACGAACGCCTTAAGGCTTTAAAAATGGAAGATGAAGGGAAACTTTCAGAAGATAAAATTTTCTCTTCTGAATTAGATGAAAAAGTTATTTTACCAAATAAAAAACAAAAAACCGTAGGAGAATACGAAATTGAGCTTCAAAAAGAACTTAGTAATACAAAAAAAGAGATAAAAGAATTTGCAAAATCAGAAATAAAACAAGAAACCACACCACAAGTAACCCAACATGCACCTGTTCAAGAAGTAAAACAGGCTCCTGCTCCTCATAGCGTAAATGCTAAAGTCGTTGTAGGATATTATGAATCCGAAAAACAAGCAGAAGTTGCAAAATCTATAATACAGGATGCAGGAGTTGGCGTAAGCCCGATAGTTAAAAATATGGGAGGATATTACTCTCTTCAGGTCGGAGCATACTCCTCAAAAGAAAAAGCACAACAAGCAGCAAATAACCTGTTAAAAAGCAACTTCCCCGCAAGAGTTATTGTTGAATAAGTTTAAACTAATGAAAGAGCAAAGTTCTTTTCTGAAGCCTTCCTTCGAAAAATTTCAACTCTTTTCATGACATAATTGGCATTTTCATCTTCCGGTTTATTTTCTAAAAATTTATGATAATACCTTCTTGCTTCTTTTTGTCTGCCCAGTTTATCGAGACATAAACCTATCTCAAAAAAAGTTTTGGTTAATTTTGGATTTATTTTTATGACTTGCTTATATAATTCCAGTGCAGATTTATACATTTCCATCTTCATTAAAATTGAAGATTTCCTTATATATGCCTGAACATAATTTGGAGTATTTTCAATAAGTTTTTGATATATCATCAATGCCATATCCTGTTCATCGCATTGTTCATGGGCAAGTCCTAAATTATATATCGCATCAGCATTTTCGGGGTCAATTTCTATTGCATGAATAAAACATTTTATTGCTTTACAAGGAGTTTGGTCACTAAGATGACACAAACCAAGTTCATAAAAAACATCAAAATTGTTTTTATCGAGTAATGCAGCCTTTTCAAAAGCAGATATAGCTTTGGAAATATTCCCCAAATTTTTATAACATATGCCAAGCCCAAAATACGTTTCAGGGTTATTACGATCTATAAGAAGCGAATTCAAATATGCACCAATAGCCTGCCTATACGAACATTTTGTTCTTAATTCATCGGCTACATTTTTAAATTTTTCTTTTTTTATATGTCTTAAAATTGGTACAGACATATATTTGGTTTGTTGTTGACTCTCTCTCAAATCTCTACCTTCTTTATACAAATCCATTTTAGATTTTTTTACTATAGCCAAGAACAACCAAAAGATTTAAAAATTAATCAACCATTGGATTTATTATAACAATCGTGGTATAACATTTATATGAGAAAGTTATTGATTTTATTAGGGATAGTAACAGGTTTAATAACACCACTTTTTGCTTATGCGCAAGAAGAAATTCAACTCCATGGGGTTGAAAAACCTAAAATTGAACTAATAAAACCCGAATACAAGAGTTCTGAATCTTTATTGAGTGATGAAGAAATCATGGGAAAAATAATTAAACTTCAGAGAGAAAAAGATTTGGAAGATATTGATAATTTATGGAAAGGAACAGTCGCAAACAATCAGGTTATTGGCTTTGCACTGAAAAAATTATCAACACCGGAAAGTCAAAGAAGAATTCATTCATCTTTAATGGCTAAAACTCTTTCGGCGATAATTTCAGGAGCTTCTCTTGCACCAAGCCTGATTGGGGCAAATTATATGATGCAATCAGGTTCGTTTGCCGCAGGAAGAATTGCGCAAAACATCCTAAACAGAAAAAATATTCCTCAGGAAATTCCATTAACAGATACTGAATTAATTGAGCTTGCAGGATTAATCGAATCTTTACAAGACAAAATAATAAATGCTTATTATAACTATAAAAGTACATTAACCCAGTTAAAAGAAGTTCGATCAAGAGAGCTTTTGTACAATAAGAATTATGCAAAAGCGATGGATGAAGAAGATTTTCTTGAGATAGCCGTTTCATCATCACTATATCAGGATGTAAAAATAGAAGAAGAAAAATGTATGCAAATGGCGAAAAAATATCACCTTGAATTACAACGTCTGGCTGGCAAAAAAGTTGTAGATAATTTGAATTTATATCAATATGATTACAATTCCGTATTAGTAGGGGGCATTAATGATAAAAAATAAAAAATTAATTATTACTATATTGGCATTAGGGACACTTAGCATGACAAGTGCGAATGCAAAAGTTGCATTTTCAGATTTGGTACTACCAAAATCACCGGCATACAGAGTAGGTGTTTCTGATATTCCGGAGAATCAATATGTAGAAGCAACAGAAAATAAGAAACCTGAAACTTCAAATACCCCCCGTTTAGGAGATACGACAGAGCAAAATGTTGATATTTTGTATTCAGAACTCAATATTAAAAGATTATCAAAAGAAGTTGCTCAGGATTTAGAATATGAAGAACAGGATATGGTTTCAGATTTAACCTTGTTATGGCAGGGTGCGGCAATGCAAAGTGATACAATAAATTTTGCTCTATACAAATTAGCAAATCCTGATGCAGATAAACCGGATAAAAAATCAATTAAAAAAGTTCTTCAAACAATTGCCAGTGTTTCGACAATTGCCGGAGCCGGTATGGGTAACCCTCTATTAGCAGGGACTTCACTTATCGGAGGAAATATACTTGGGATCATGAGCCAAGATACAAAATCTCTGAATTACAAATATACAAAAGTAAATGATGCAGATATGATTATTTTGATACGCAAAGTAGAAGATTTGCAACAAAATGCTGTCAATCTATACTATGACTACATGTGTGCCAAAAAGCAATACGATATGACTACAAAACTTTTAGAAGATAGAAGAATTCGTTTTGAAAATGCACAAAAAAATAATGTTTCCAGAGAACTTGTCGTAATTACAGATGCATATTACCGAACAGCAATGGATAAACAAAAAAATGCACGTTCTGAATTTTTATCAAAACGCGCAGCATTAGAACAATTTGTCGGTAACGAAGCTTTTACACAATTTGAAAATGACTTGGCAGAAAGAGAAAAAGCGCAAAATGAAAATAACAACAATACTGAGCAAAGTTCTGAGTATAAGCAAACTGTTAAAGCAGTAGAAAATTATACAGAAAAACTTGCAGATAATTCATATAACCAACCCTCAGAAAATCCATATATCAGAGCTGCACAAGATTACGGATATGATCCTAATTTAGATAAATTACCTGCAATGGAACCCCTAAATACAATGAATGAAAAAGTAAACAACACCGCACAAACTACCGCAAATCAGGTAAAAAATACAACTGAAACAACAGCAAAACAAACAGAAGATACGAAGAAAAAAGTCAAAAAAACAAGAGAAGAAAAACTTGCAGAAAAATATTCTACAAAAGGTTTAATCTTTTTACATAGCGAACGTCAACAACCTAAAGAAGAAACTTTAACAGATGTACTAAAAACAGTTGCAGAAGATAGAAAATCTTCTAAATCCAAGAAATCAAAAGATAAGAAGAATAATTCTAAAACAAATGAAACTAAACCTACAGAGCAAATTCAACAAGTTCACAAACCAAAAACAAATACTTATAATGGGGTAGAATTGTTGCCATTAGATGAGATAAAGGCTCCGGATACACACAGAAAAGGTTATTCAATATTTGCGGAATAAATATATGAGTACTAAATATATTCCATATAGCATAAATACAGGATCACAAAATATGCAAATTGATTCTGATTTGCTTGATGAATCTATAAAAAACAAATATGATTTCCCGATTTTTCGTCTATATGGATGGAATCCATACTGCATATCACTAGGCAGAAATCAGGATGCGTCCTTTATTGATAAAAATTTTATTAGTAATCAAAATATAGATATTGTTCGCCGTTTAACAGGAGGCCGAGCACTATTGCATGCTGACGAAATAACATATAGTTATGTTTGCCCTGTTTCTTATCTTGAGAACGGCGAACACATTATCTCTTCATATAAAGAGATATGTAAATACATAATTGACAGGTTCAAATTACTCGGTATTGAGCTTGATTTTGGAACTTCAAAACCGGTAAGAACAGGTTTTGACTATTGTATGCTGGTTAGTACGGGTGCTGACTTGTGCTATCAGGGTAAAAAATTAATAGGCTCAGCACAATGCAGAAAACAGGGCTATATACTGCAACATGGATCAATATTATATAATTATGATAAAGAATTATTGGAAAAAATTTTCAATGAACCTGTTTCAACCCAAGAGATCACATCAATAAAAGAAATTAATCCACAAATAAGTAAGCGAGATATAATAAAAGTTTTGAGTGATGCTTGATTTTTTGGTATTTTGGTGTTAGATTGTTTAAGTCGTCACGGTGAATGTGGCACTCTGCCGACGAAGAAGGTGGCTAAATGTCACGTTCTGAGGAGAGGGAAGGTAGCGCAGCTACCGCAAGCCAAAGCCGTGAGTTTGAAAATTTAATACAAAATAAGTCGTCACGGTGAGTGTGGCACTCTGCCGACGAAGAAGGTGACTAAATGTCACGTTCTGAGGAGAGGGAAGGTAGCGCAGC
>CACXDL010000025.1 GCA_902766395.1 uncultured bacterium | reverse complement strand
ATATGGAACTGTGTTCTTATCGTAGGTCAGATTATACTGCTCAGGCGAAAATTTGATCTCATACAGCTGATGCAGATTCCCCTGTCCCTTGTTTTCGGCTGGTTTACAGATTTCGGAATGTGGGTGGTGTCTTTCATTCCGGTTAATTCCTACATCATGCAGCTTTTTATGGTGCTGATCGGCATTGCCATTCTGGGCTTTGGGATCTCTTTGTCGGTTATTGCAAATGTGATCATGAATTCATGAGAAGCCTTGGTAAAAGCAATCACCGATATAACAGGAAAGAATTTCGGAAATATCAAAATTGCGTTTGATGTCACCTGTGTGATAGTGTCGGTTATTCTTTCTCTGTTATTCTTTGATCTACAAATCATAGGTACAAGAGAAGGAACCATCATTTCCGCACTTCTGACAGGTGTTTTTGTGAAGCTGTTTGTAAAACTCCTGCAAAAACCAATAGAAGTACTGCTGGTAAAAAAGAGCATTAGTATAAATCTCCGGAGGGCTATATAGCTTTCCGGTTTTTTTATGGACAAAGAGATGTTTTTTTGATATAATCGTTGTAGGATAAATAAGAATTTATGGAGGTAAAAATTGACAATATGAAACACCACTTAATGAACCTCACCCCCTCTCCGTTTAACATGATTAAAAATGGAACAAAAACGATTGAATTACGATTATACGATGATAAGAGAAGAAAAATTCAAACGGGAGATAGAATTAAATTTGTTAATACCGAAAAAAATGATGAAACTCTTGAGGTAGAAGTAATTGATCTTTTTGTTTTTGATTCATTCAAAACACTTTATACTGAACTCCCTCTTTTGGAATGTGGCTACACGGAAAAGGATATTGGTACAGCTTCTCCAAATGATATGGATCTTTATTACTCAAAAGAAAAACAACAAAAATATGGAGTTGTCGGTATAAAAATAGCATTGCTATAAATTCTGATTTATCAACCGAATGGAATAAGCAGTAATATCCATTCCTATATAATCATTAAAGCTCAAGTAATGTTTGTGCTGCATTTTTACATGATGTTATTTTGATTATTCCAATCCGTTTGAAAGTAGCAGCAAGCCATTATAATATTCAGTATGGAAAATATGATCGTGGTCGGCTCACAGTATTGGAATCAGGTTCACGGTTTTACTCCTGATGATGTGCGAAAGGATGAGGAAGGTTTGCAGACTATGCGTACTCTCGGACAAAATATGGCGTGGGTGCTTAAATCTATTAAAACCAGCAAAAAGAACAATTTTTATCTGAGGATTTGATAAAACAAACAAACTCCACCGTTTATCCAAATTTAAGGGACGGTGGAGTTTTTATATCGGGCTATTATCGGAAGCGAACTGATACCGGTTGTATGCTGGTCTTTGCAAATCGGGGCAAATTTTGGAAGTCGTTAGTAGTAGAATAGCAGTAAAATGAGGGGGGTTACTACTAAGTTTTTTATGATGAATCAGAATTTACTGTGTGTACTGTCCTGTAATTTCAATTACATTGCCATCCCGGTCTATTATATTAAAATACCAATATGGCATATGAACATTAACATACATTAAATCTGAAACTTCCCCGATCTCCAGGTCTTTTAGTCTCTTATACTCGAAAACCAAATTTTCAACCTCGAAATTGAAGATAACTATGTTATTTTCAGGTACTCCTTTGTCAGCCACGAAATCTTTAATATATACTTCATTAAACCTTTCAGAAGATTTGTCATTAATGAATTTTTTATCATAATTTTTATTGTAAAGGGCAATAAAATTGCTAAATTGTACCCATCTATCATCATTGTTATATAGTGGTTCTTCCTGCAATAACTTTCTATAGAACTTGGTTGATTTTTCGATATCCTTCACAATAACATAAATAGTACTCAGCTTCATTAAATTACTCCTATAAATTCCGTTTTATCCCATTATATCATACTCACCCCGCCCACGGCTACCCTTTTTCGCATTTTAAAGAAGAAAATGCCCTGCCGGAGCAGGGCTGAAAAGATGAAAGTACAATCCACAAAACAGAATCTGAAGCTGATAAAGGTGATTTTTAGTATTTGTCAACAAAAAGGACTTCCGTGTGACAGTCCTACTTGTATTAAAAATTATTATTATTGTTTTTAGAACTCTTTATTTGTCTTATTATCATTAGAATTCCAAGAGAGAAAACTATGACAAATGCACCTAATCCCGTCGCTCCTTCCATAACATTAGCAAAATCTGTTTCTCCACTGCCAAATGTTGCAGTCATAGATCGCTGAAGTGAAAGTATCGAAGCAGTTGCTCCGGCAAGTGAAATATTTCTTAAAGCTATCAGAATACTTGACTTTTCTTTATGAGCTATAACAATATTTCTTATCGAAGATACAACATTATAAAATGTATAAGTAGCGATTGTTATCATAATTATCTTATTATATCCTTTTCTTACAGAAAGAATAAAACATAACGCAACTGTTCCTGATAAAACGAAAGCGAGAATAATCAGAAGTATTCCGTTTTTGTACATAGTTTTTCTGAGCTTTTTTTCGCTATGTGTCTTGGTTTGAAGTGCGACGATCGAGAATCTCATATATCCCAATATTAAATAATACAACCCCATAACAGCAAACCATAATGAACTATATACAATTCCAAGCACCCCATTAAAAATACCGTAAATTAGATTCCAACTCATACTTCCAACTGTAAAAATTAAAGTGCGAAATACTTTGTCAGACATTATTTTTTTACCTAACGGTAATGTTTCTAATACTTCTTTTAAGTTTTTATAGTTTTTCATTTTCATACGGCAGCACACATTTTACAATAATTTGAGCGATTTTCTCCGGAGATTCTTTATAATCGGTTTTGATCCATTCATCTACTATCGCCATCATACCATTCAGGTAATAAAGCAAAACATAATTATGGATTTCATCCGGAAATTTGTATCTTCTCAAAACCGGAACAAAAAAATCCGAGAAAAACCTATCAGCCTGTTTCATCGTTGAAAAAAGGCTTTTATGCTTAACTGCAACCTGAAAAAAACGGGCATTATCTTTTATGAATTTCAAGTAAGGAAGAATGTATTGCGGAGTAACGAAATTCAGCTTTTCAAGAGGCAACAAATTAATATCTTCCGATTTTATAGAATCTGTTTCTCTGAAATACTCTGAAAATTTGTGCATTAAGAATTCGGAACATTCATCCAACAAATCACCTATGGTATTATAGTGCAAATAAAATGTAGAACGATTAACTCCTGCTTTTTGACAGATATCCTTTACTGTAATAAACTCAATATCCTTTTGTTCAATCAGAGCGAAAAGAGCCTTATCCATTTTTTCTGCTGTAATAGTGTATTTGCTTTTTTGAATGTTCAATACTTTTCCCTCCGTTATTTTTCGCTTTTGATTTCGGATGCGAGCCTGAGAATATCCTGTGCATATTTTCTTTTACCATTTTCAAGAATTTTCTTAAAAACAGGATAATTGACAAGAGCCATAGCAATTCCAAAAATCCCGATAACAATTCCTCCGATAAATGCTATGTTTGAACCATCACCGATAACACCCATCGAAAGACACATACCAAGTCCCATAACCAAAGCGGCTATTACACCAAAGGTATAGGCAAAAATGTAAGCCGGTTTCCTTGCTTTGGAGTCGAGTTTGTGAAGTGCCTGAGATTTTGAAGTGTTTTTCGGTGAATATTCACTCAGGATAGAGTCGGCATAGATCTTTTCATAGTCTGTCATAATTAAGACCTCCTAAATTGATTTATGCCTATATTATATCGTTTATAAAAAATATTTTGAACAACACAAACAAGCATTTGTGTCGAAATGAAGTTTATTAAAACCATTTTGAAATGATTATAACATAAAAAGAGAGCATTTTCTATAAAGAAAGAAGGATTATTTTGATAGTCATTTACGCTGAAAAAGCAAGTTTAGCAAAAGCTATTGTGGTTGCGCCTAATGCTAATAATCGGATAGTACACCTACACCCCTCACGACTACCCTTTTTCGCATTTTACAAGACAAAAATCATCCCTCCGGAATAAATTAAGTTACCTAAAAAGATCAGGTGAAATTTTTTGACTTTTCTACATGATAATATTATTGTCGTTCTGAGGATCAGTAAATTTTTAAAAATGGTATTGACAAACCTTCATTTACTGTATATACTGTTTATATACAGTAAAACAAAGGAGTACTTAATATGGATCAGAATGAACAAACAGTATCGGTCAACACATCAGTTTCGGAATCCGAAAGCCCGCTGACACCACAAGAGGAAAGAAAGAAAGCGAAAAAAGCATTTTCACGCTTTGCGCTTTCGATTATTCTGCCGCTTCTGGGCGCAAATATTGTAATTACAATTCTGGGAGCTGTCCTTACAAACCTGACTATGGAGGGAGT
>CACXDL010000024.1 GCA_902766395.1 uncultured bacterium | reverse complement strand
CCGTCAATATTTACTTTGTAATTTTCACCCATATGACGTTTAATAGATGCAATAGTTTTATCAGGGTTAACTATAGCCTGACGTTTTGCTAATTGCCCTACTAATCTTTCACCTGTTTTTGAAAAACCAACGATAGAAGGAGTTGTACGAGAGCCTTCTGCGTTAGCGATAACGGTAGGTTTACCACCTTCCATAACTGCGACTACGGAGTTTGTTGTTCCCAAGTCGATACCAATTGTTTTTGCCATAATCTTTATCTCCTTAAATTATATTATGATTACTATTCTCTATAGTCATGTTATAACATTCATTTTCCAAAACTCTGAAAAAATAAACAAAAAATTAACAATTCAAAAAAAAGAGGTACAAATTAACATTTTGTACCTCTTTTTTATATTATATTTCTGACTAATAAGTTCTTCTTTCCAGAAAATCATCCATATTATCCGGATCTTCATTTGCCAATATTGAATCTTCTTTTATATTATCTTTCTTTATCTTACTTGTTTTCTTTGCAAAACAAAGATATACATCATAATTATCAATATGATTAAGAATATGCTTTGCCTCATTTTTATCCCTGCAAACATACATATCTTCATACGGTTTTGAAAGTAAGTCGCTGCGGGCAAGAGATTCATCAACCTCTCCAAAATGGATATTTTGCTTAGAAAAATTTCTATTAAAATTAAAACCAACAGGTGCAATATTTAAATTCATACTTACCTCCAATACACTAATTAAATATGCAAACAAAAATTTTTGCTAATTTGTCATAAATATTTACAATTATAATTTCTCAAAAAAAATCCCCATCTCTGGGGAAAATTCTTTTTAGAATAAGGAATAGGAAATTAACTTTGCTCTCTTTGTCATTTAAACGGAATGTGAATCTCTCTTCTTAATATCTCTCGTATTTGTTTAATGTCTTCGTATATATAAAGTATATACTTGTTATATAATTTCACAGGCCTGTATTTTTGTTACATCTCTTTACATTTTTATGCACGATTAGCAAATTTAACCTTGATTTGTTTTAAAACAAGCATATTACAAGGGGGTATCGAATGAATATTAGTCCGATTGGAGCAAATTATACAAACAGCTGCAGTAAAAAAAATAATCCATCTTTCTCCAGCCGTTTTTTAGTTGATGTTGGAGGAAGCGTAAGTGAAAATTCATTAAAAGCACTTTTAATCTCCAATAAATCGAATGAAACCGTTAACAAACTAAAATATATCGTAAATGATCAAGGTAAAAGATTTTACGATGATGCAAATGACTTTTTAAAAAAATTAGCCGGAAGAATGGCTTCATGCTACGAAAAGGGTTTGGAAAATAATCCTAAAGACAAAATTGTTAAAGAAGCCGTATTTTTTATGCCGGGATCTGTTTATAATAACAAATTACTGTACGCCGATAATATTCGCGGCGCGAATGGTATGGGAATGAGCGATATTGATTTTAACCTGATACCTAAGTATTTAAAAGAAAAAGGAGTTAAACTGTCTAAAGATTTTAAAATTCGTCTGTTCCAGGATTCAATGGGTAGTGGATTAGCGATTGCACAAAAACTATTTGATAAAAACATGCTGCATGCCGGAGATCACTATTCTGTTGCAATTACCGGTGGGGGCTGTGGCATTTCCAACATAAGAGCGATTAACGATATTTCAGCAATAGTTGACGCAACCGGAAGCAGTTATTTTACTAATGAACAAGGTTTGGTAAAAATCGCAAACGCCGGAGCTTCTGCATCGAAACTTATAAATAACTTCTGCAATGCAATGGGAATTAACAAACAAATCGTACCGGAAATATCAAAATGCGGCATAGGACAAGTTGTAACATCCGAAATTTTCAGAATACCTGATAATGCACAAGGGAAAAAATTAAAAGATTTATTATTATCATTAAAAAAATTAGCTCCGAAAGATTCCGCAGATCCAAGCAGCGAAAAAATATACAAAAATATTTATGCCTTACATGACGAGAATAATATAAAAGTTGCGGATGATTTTTCCAGAGATTTTAAACACGCCAGATACAGTGCAATCGATAAATACGCAGAAAGTCTTGCTAAATTTGCCGTAATCAAAGAAAACGAAGGGGCAAATGGTTTAATTGTAACAGGTCCATTGGGATTTGCTCTTGATAAAGCCTTAAGAAAACATCACATGTCTTCACTTTCAGAAATGATTTCTCAAAAGATTTCAGAAGCATATAACACTTTTGAATTAGATAAAATTAGAGATAGCCATAAATTCAAAGTTATATGCAAGCCTGAATTCAGTTTGAGTGACAACACAGAAGCTCGTGATCTGGCTTTAAAATCAGAACTTGTCGGCAAAGAAAGATTCAATTGGCTTTTGATGAATTTTGATAAAAAATAAAATATAAAACAAAACTAATGTTGAAAAGTATAAATATAAAAAGCCTTGGCTTCATGCCATAGGCTTTTTTATTTTCGGCGGTAACGGACTCTGCCGAGCAAAACAATCCTGTGAATTGTTTTGCGAGAGGTAGTAATTCTT
>CACXDL010000023.1 GCA_902766395.1 uncultured bacterium | reverse complement strand
AGATTATTTCTTGGTATGATAACGAAATGGGTTATTCTACAAGATTGGCTGAAACAACTTATATGGTTGCTTCTAAATTATAATTTTATAAATTATAAAAGGAAAAGAGGTTATCAATTTGATAACCTCTTTTTTATAACATTTACTCTGCTTTTGTTAAATATTTCACAATATCAAAATCTTTAAATTTTTCACCGATATCTTCTAAAAATTTAGGCAGCGCTTTTAATCTTGCCACGACATCTTCAATATCGGCTTTTGAACGAATTAATGCAGGTACATCAATGTTAAATACTTCATTTTCAGGTCTTTTATCCGTAAACGGTACTAATTTTTTAAACAAAAATTTAATCATATCCGGTTGAGATTCCTGATTTACACAAAGTTTAATAAAATCCATAAATCTTTCTTGTTTTGATAAATCCATTGTGTAACCACCGCTTAGTGTTTCTTTTGCAATTTCAGGTACAATTTTTGAAGTCGCATTCATTTGTCTTGCAAGATCCTTATTATTCAATACTCCACCCGACATAACATGCAGTGCGTATTTTGATGTTGTAGAATCAGTATTGTTTATTATAGCATTTACTAAGTCCATACCTTCAGGATTTTCTTTTGAAGATTTTACCATTTGACCCAATAATTTTTCTTTTAGAGTTGCTGAAAAAGTTCTATCGATATTTGCCTCTAATGAAGTCAAAAGCGCATGGTATTCAGACAATTCCAGAGTATCACATATTGTTCCTAAATCCTTTGGATTTAATGTTTTTAATTCTTTTGCAAATTGTTTAACTTCCGGAATCTTTTCTGCATAATAGTCTATATTACCTTGCAGAACATTATACGTTCTTTTATCTATATCTCTGGTAACAGCTCCCATTTGAGAAAAACCACTTGTAAACAGACGTCTTACGGGTTCAGTTGGTACAGAATTCACTTTAAACATGTTTTAATCCTTTCAATTATTTTTTAGTTTTAAAACATATAAAAATAAATTTTGCGCAAGTTCATACTAACAATTTAATATTTGACAAATTTGTTATTTAACAACTTTGTTCAAACCATGAGGTTTATCAACATTGCGATGCAATTTCAAAGCAGTTTCTAAAGCTAAAAGTTGAATAATAACCAAAATTCCAAAAGTTTTAATTATTGGTTTCTCGCATTCAATATTCAAATTGTAGGTAGATTTAATTTGATTTGTTCTGTTACCTATAATAATAATCGGAGGTTTATAATTTTCTTTTATGTTATTTAGATTTTTAACAGCAGTATAATTTAGTTCTGTATTTGAGATATAAATCATCGCACTTTTGCTGTTATTTAAAACTGCAACATGGCCATGCATAAATTCTCCCAATATATAAGAACAGGTATTTATATAAGATGTTTCTTTAACTTTTAAAGAAGCTTCTTTAGCAAACGGATACATTTCGCCATCTGCACTCATGACAATACTTTTATACTTAGATAAAAATTTTGCAGCCTGTTTTATTTTTGAATGAATTTTATATGAATTTTCAATTACTCCGGGAATATCATTTAAATCTCTGATTAAATGTGTTACATCTATTCCTTTATTTTGAGCAAACTTTAGTACCAGTATTACACCACATATAAGTTGAGACATAAACGATTTGGTTGCGGCAATACTTTTTTCTTCACCTGCATGGCAGGCTATATGGTATTGCGAAGAATTCCATATTGAAGAATTTTCTTTATTCGTAATACAAAGAGTTTTAATATTATGCTCTTTTGCTCTTAATAAAGCCGCATTTGTATCTGTTGTTTCACCGGATTGAGTTATAAATATATATAAAATATCTTCATCATCTGCAATTTTAGGCTGCAGCATAAATTCACTTGAATATATTGCACGAGCTTCAATATTCGCAACAGAGCCAAACAGATTTGCACAATATCTTGCACAATGATAAGAAGAACCGCTGGCTACCAGCATTACACGATTTATATTATCAGGAATTTCTATATCTATTTGACCATCATGCACATAGTCACCTATTATCTGTTCAGAAATTTTACTCTGAGCAAATATTTCTATTTCCATTGAAGATTTTTTACGTTTGATCAGCGGCATATTAACCTTCCAAAAATTCTCTTACAAATTTATTTACTGTTTGAGGATTTGCTCTACCTTTGGTTTCTTTCATTACCTGACCTACAAAGAAGCCCAGAAGATTAGTTCTTCCGTTTTTGTATGATTCAACTTCATTTGGATGAGCCGCAATAATTTTTTGAACCATTTCTTTAATTGCACCTTCATCAGAAATTTGGCTTAAACCTTTTTTCTCTACAATTTCAGAAGCTTTTTCGCCTTTAGTAATCATTTCTTCAACAAGAATTTGCTTACCAATATTGTTTGAAATTGTACCTTTTTCTATCATTTTGATTAATTCTGCAAGATTTTCCGCTGTTAATTTTGTATCTCCGATTTCGCAATGATTTTCTTTTAAATAAGCTGCAATTTCACCTGTTAAGAAGTTTACGGCTGTCTTAGGGTTTGCACCAAGTTCTAAAACTTTATCAAAGAATAGTGCCAAATCCATCTGAGATACAACTACATTTGCATCATATTCACTTAAACCAACACTTTGATATCTTGCTCTTTTCTGATTTGGAAGTTCCGGCATAGTAGCACGAACCTTTTCTACCCATTCTCTTGAAATTTCCAATGGCATCAAATCCGGTTCAGGGAAATAACGATAATCATTTGCATCCTCTTTACTTCTCATTGACTTTGTTTCACGAGTATCATCATTCCAGAGTCTTGTTTCCTGAACAACTTCGCCACCTTCTTCAACAATTTCTATTTGTCGTTCAATTTCATATTCCAAAGCTCTTTCTAAGGCTGAAAAAGAGTTGATATTTTTAATTTCAGCACGTGTTCCAAATTCTTTAGATCCTTTTGGCATAATTGAGATATTAGCATCACATCTCATTGAGCCCTCTTCCAAGTTTCCATCACAAACTCCTGCATAACGAACTATATCACGAAGTTCTTCCATATATGCTCTTGCTTCCTGAGGACTTCTCATATCAGGTTCTGAGACGATTTCCAATAAAGGAGTTCCGGCTCTGTTCAAATCAACTAATGAATAAATAGAACCAGCCAAACCATTAGCGCCTGCGTGAACTAATTTACCAGCATCTTCTTCTAAGTGTGCACGGGTAATACCAATTCTTTTTCCGTTTATATCGATATGCCCGTTTACACAAATAGGCTCATCATATTGAGAAATTTGGTAACCTTTTGGTAAATCCGGATAAAAATATTGTTTTCTGTCAAATTTACAACGAGCAGGAATTTCACAATTCAATGCAAGTCCTGTTAAAATTCCCATATTAACAACTTCTTTATTCAACACCGGTAAAACTCCGGGCATACCTAAAGTAATCGGGCTTGTTAAACTATTTGGTTCCTGACCAAATTCATTTTTATCAGGAGCAAATATTTTTGTATTAGTTTTTAATTGTGCGTGAACTTCAAGTCCTATTACAACTTCATATTTATCTCTTAATTCTTGTTCAATCATTTTTCTCTCCTTGTCTATTGATTTAATTTTAACATAAAAACAAAGACGATAAGACGTTAAAACGTTAAGATGCTAAGTTCTTTACAAAAATATATGTTATCTTGAGTATATTTCATGTTTGGTGGGTGTATATTCAGGCTCTTCGTAATTGTTGATATAATCAACTGCTTCTTGAGGAGTATTTGCAACATAATATATTTCTCTTGAAATTTTATTTGCAAATTTTTGTTCAATAATTTTTTTAAAAAACGATAAAAGTTCATCATAAAAACCGTTTGTATTTAGAATTACTATAGGTTTTTTGTTATAACCAAGTTGTTTTTGGACCATCATTTCAGTAAGTTCTTCTAATGTTCCAAACCCTCCGGCAAGTGCTATCACACCTGCAGAAATATCGTCCATTGTTTGTTTGCGATCTCTCATACCCTCAGCAAGATAAAATTCATCACAGTTATCTGTTCTGCAACCCATGTCTACAAGCCTTTGAGGCATAACTCCATATATTTTTCCACCATACTTTTTAACCTCAGAAGCACATGCCCACATCATCCCAAGAGTAGAACCGCCATATACAATATTATAACCATTTACTCCAAGTAATTTACCTAATTCAAAAGCATCCTTATAATAACATTCACTTAAAAAATTGCTCGAAGACGCAAACACACATATATTTCTTGAATTATTCAATAAAATCCCCGCCTATTCTGTAATAATAAGAACAATATACGCCTAACCCTGAAGGTGAACAGTCATTTTTCAGTTCTTCTATACTTTTACCTTTCCCCAGAGCAGATATCTTGCCATCTTTGTATATATTAACCCCATATATATCTTTCCCCCAGGTATTAGGTCCCTTCAACCCATTAACATCTATCATTACCATAAATATATATGATACATGTTTATTGTTGCTTACATCTTTAATCCCTACAATACGATTATTTTCAGACATATATAATTTGCTGAAATAATAAAAATCTTTTGGCTGAACTCTTTTACCATTCATATAATGTGCACGATACTTTGAAAGAATAAAATCTCTTTCATACAATCGTAAATATGGTTCAACAAGGCGAATCATCAGTGATTCTCTTTTGCGTTCTGATTTTGCATTTTTTAGGCCTTTTACTATCTCAGAATCAGCCTGAGCACTCATTGCCGTAAACATATAATCAATCTTTGTATATGCGTGATTCCAGCCTGTAATATATTTTGCTTCATTTGAATAGAACGAAGATGGTATTAAAAATAACATAATAGCAAATATTACGAACAAAAGAATACTATATTCAATTTTCCAAAAATGTTTTTTCATATCTTAACTAACCGCTGCAATATCAAGACGTTTCTTTTCTTCTACAAGTTTATCATACACCCATTCAGGTATAAAGTTTTTACCTAAAACAATTTGACCGTTTATGATGTTTGGTGCGTGAAAATCTGACCCCCCGGTAACAATCAGTCCCAGACTCTCTGCCATTGAAGAAAAATATTCTACCATAGCAGGTGAATGTTTTCTGTGATAAGCCTCAATTCCTCTCAAACCATAATTCATCAAATCTTTTATCAGACCTTCTGCGATATTTTCCAAATCATGCGGATGAGCGATTACAGGTATCCCTCCGGCATCATATATTATTTCAACAGCATCCTGAGGTGAAACCGTTTTTCTTTGAACATATACAGGTGAATCTACATGAATATACTTTGCATATGCATCCATTACATTGGTTGTTCCGCCGGCGCTTGTGATTGCTCTTGCTATATGAGGTCGCCCGATACTCCCATTAGGAGCAACAAGTTTTTTTATATCTTCAAATTTTATTTTTATACCTTCTTTTTTATTCAAAAGGTTCAGGATTTCTTTTGTTTGTTTTACACGGGCTTGCTGCTGTGCTTTTATAAGATTTTGGAAATCAGAATCCTTTGGATCCATAAAATAACCCAAAATATGAACTTCATAGTTTTTATATAAAGTGTTTACTTCTATACCTCTGATTATTTCAATTTTATCCTGCAAATTGTTTTCTTTGATATAATTTTGAGCAACATCATAGGCAAGAATATTGTCATGATCTGTTATTGCTATTGAACCAAGGCCGACTTCTATAGCAGTATCCACAATTTTTTCAGGGGTGAATACACCATCAGAAAAATATGTGTGAATATGTAAATCAGTTTTCATTTTCCTTTTCCTTTATATTATTTCTATTACATAAAATTCTTTTTATAGACAGGGCTTTTCCACTATTTATATCAACTTCAACCTCTATAGCATTAATTTGAGTTGATGTTCCCTGTGCTACTTCATAACGTTCAGGCAGCCCTGTGAGAAATCTGGAAAGAGAAGTTTCGTATTCCATACCTATGACTCCGTCACTTGCACCACAAAAACCTGCATCTGTGATATAAGCCATTCCATTAATTATTGCTTCATCTGCAGTTTGGACATGTGTATGAGTCCCAAAAAATGCACTCACTCCAAGTTCGGAACAATATTTTCCAAAACAAATCTTTTCTGCTGTCGCTTCTGCGTGAAAATCAATAATTATTATAGGAGTTACCTTTTTTATTTCTTCTATTGCATCTTTCACAATCTCCCATTGTGAATCAACAAGATTCATGAAAACTCTTCCAATAACATTTATAACCCCAATTTTAAAACCTTCACACTCAAAAATTCTCATTCCGGTGCCTTTGATATTCTCAGGATAGTTTATAGGCCTTAATAATTTATCAGCTTGATCAATATACGTGTATATATCTTTTTTATCCCATATATGGTTGCCGCAAGTCATTGCATCTACGCCGTATTCAATAAAATCATTATAGTTTTTTTCTGTTAATCCAAAACCATGAGATGCATTTTCTATATTTGCAATAACAAAATCATATTCTTCTTTGTGTTCGAGCAAATAATCCCGAATGGCAAATCTTCCTGGTTTGCCTACAATATCTCCGAAGAATATGATTTTGATTATTTCTTTATTCATATTATTTTGCGATTTCTGTAGCTCTGAATTCTCTAACAACCGTTACTCTGATTTGTCCAGGGTAATCAAGTTCATCTTCAATACGTTTTGCAACATCCCTTGCAAGTTTTCCTGAAGCCAAATCGTCAAACATTTCTGCCTGAACAATGATTCTTACTTCCCTGCCTGCCTGAACCGCAAAAGATTGCTTGATACCTTCATAACTGTTTACTATTTCTTCAATTTTTTGCAAACGTTTGATATAAATCTCAAGAGTATCACGTCTTGCACCAGGCCTGCCTGCAGAAATGGCATCTGCAACTTTAACTAAAACAGCTTCAATGGTATTTGCAACAACATCATCATGGTGAGCTTCAATTGCATGAACAATTTCAGGTTTTTCACCATATCTGTTTGCAATTTCAACACCCAACTGAATATGAGTTCCTTCTTGAGTTTGGTCGACAGCTTTACCTATATCATGCAATAGCCCTGCACGTTTTGCGACTTTTTCATTCGCACCAAGTTCAGCAGCAAGCATGCCTGCAATATGACCAACTTCAAGAGAATGTTTTAATACATTTTGACCATAACTTGTTCTGTAATATAATCTGCCAAGAGTCTTGATTAACTCTTTATTTAGTCCCATTACACCCATTTCTAACGCAGCATTTTCACCCTCGGTCCAAATCTTTTTATCAATTTCTTCCTGTGCCTTTGCTACCATTTCTTCAATTCTTACAGGGTGAATACGACCATCAACAATAAGTTTTTCAAGAGCTAATTTAGCAATTTCTCTTCTGACAGGATCAAAACTTGATAATACAACTGCTTCAGGTGTATCATCAATAATTAAATCAACTCCTGTTAAAGTCTCTAATGCTCTAATGTTACGACCTTCACGACCAATAATTCTACCCTTCATTTCATCATTTGGTAAGGCAACAACAGAAACTGTTGTTTCCACAACCTGCTCTATCATGCATCGTTGCATAGTCGTTGAAAGAATTTCCTGAGCTTTTTCCAGAGAAACTTCCTTTATTTTTGCTTCATTTTCTCTTATTAACTGCATCTGTTCTTGTGCCAAATCATTTTTTAATTGTTCTAAAAGAGTTTTTTTAGCTTCTTCGCAGGACATACCTGAGATTCTCTCAAGCTCTTCAGTTTGTTTTTGCACAAGTTCTGCCAAATAATCTTCTTTTTCTAATAATTCATCTTTTTTGCGTTGAACTTCAAGATCTTTTTCAGTATATTCCTGAATTTTGTCTTCAAGAGCATCTTCTCTTTTTGCTAATTTTTGTTCCTGCCTTGAGAGTTCCTGCCTGCGTTCTCTTTCTTCTTCGTTTAACGCATCTCTGTCATTTTGTAATTCTTCTAAAGCCTTAATTTTAGCTTCTTTTGCGAGAATTTTTTCTTTTTCTTCAAGTGCATTCCTATCTTTTTCAACAGAAATCATAGCACTTTTAACTTTGTTTTTCTGAATAATCAGCATTGCAACTAAGACCATTACCGCAATAGCCGCAATAACCAATAACAAGGTTTGTGCTTCCATCAGTTTACTACCTTATCCTTTTCTATTTTTTTATATGATATATGCAATATCAGGTACATGTATCCTACCTGATTCTTCTATTTAGTTTTAAAATTAAATAAAATTACTGCATATATTTCCTAAAAAAATTTATACTACATCTGATTACATAATATCATATAAATTGTTTTTTGTATAGTAAAAAATACGAATATTTATATAATAATGAATTATTTTTTACAAATTTTACATCATGCTACTTTTGGGTAAAAGATAAAAACTTTTACAAAATATAGATAGCAGAAAAATTATCATGATATAATAACAATATGAAAATTGGTATTGTAGGTTTAGGACTCATTGGCGGATCTATTTTTAAAGACTTAAAAAAAATAGGGTACAATATTGTCGCAGTTTCCAAATCTCAAAATGGGGAAAATATTTTTAAAAATTATAATGTTTTAGAAGAATGCCAACTTGTATTTGTATGTTCTGCAATGAATAAAACTCTTGATATTCTTGATAATTTGGAAAATGTTTTGCATAAAGATACAATCGTAACTGATGTATGCTCATTAAAAGAGTTCGTTAGTAAAAAAGCCAGACCATATAATTTCATCCCGTCACATCCAATGGCAGGAACCGAAAAACAAGGCTTCGAAAACTCTTTTGAAGGTTTATTTAAAGGTGCAAAATGGGTTTTTACGCCACAAAACAAAGATGTACCTGAAATTTTAATTGAAATTGTTAAAAAATTAGGTGCAAACCCTGTTATTACAACTCCAAAAGAGCATGATAAGGCTGTTGCTCTGATTTCACATATGCCAATGCTGATTGCTCAGGCTATTTTTAAAACCGCTCAAGATAATAAACTGGCTATGGAAATTGCATCCAGTGGTTTTCGTGATATGACAAGACTTGCAATGTCAAATACTGAAATGGCAAATGATATGATCACAATGAATTCGGATAATATTGAAGAAAGTATTTTACATTTATACAAATCAATTGGCGATCTCACTTCTGATAATTATCTTGAACAAATTAAAAATATCAGAGAAAACCGCCAATCGATGTTTTAAAATTTTATATATATTGCATTATTTTTTGGCTACTGTTGGTTTTATATTTTCCAAGAAAGCTAAAACTTTGTTTACAACAGGTCTTGCATATTTGGTGTAAACGTTTTTAGCTTGTTCCATAACTTTTGGAGCATAAGCTTTAGCTTTACTGATAGCAGAGCCTGCAGCTTTCTTTACAGTGTCAAAAACTTTTGTATTTTTTACATACTCTAAAGCTTTTTTTGCATATGGAGCAGCTTCTTTAATAATTTTTTGTGCACCGGTCTTAAGTTTTCCTCTAAATACGAATGCAAGAATTGCTGCTAAAGCCACACCGCCGACTTTTAATAGAGTATTTTTTCTTTCTTCAGATCTTTTTTGAGCTTCCGGATCAAATATTCCCGGTTTAAAATGCTTTTTCGGATCCTTCATATATTCCATTATTTTTTCTTTTTCTTCAGGAGTTAACGGCTTGGTCCAAACACAATTAGACTGTTTCTTACATTTTTTTGGATCTAAATATACTGGATTACCCTCATTGTCAACCCCTACACTATTCATATACTTTAATTTTTGCGAATCAAACAACGCTACAAAACCATTAACACTATTTACTGACATAACTAATTCCCTTTCTACATTTTAACCTACAGGTATATAAAGATATTTTTCGAAAGAGAATTGCCTCAATAAAAATATTTTTTAACAATTTGTAACAATTAATCCAAATTAGAAATAACAGATTTTCTTTCCAGATGAAGAGTATCAACAAGAGAATTTAATTTTGAAAAAACTTCTCTAAATTGTGGAATAGAAAGACTCTGTTTACCATCACTCAGCGCCTTTGCAGGGTTATAATGAACCTCTACCATAATTCCATCAGCTCCAGCAACTAAACCTGCTTTTGACATAGGTTCAATTAAATAGCGTTGTCCGGTACCATGGCTGGGATCAATTATAATAGGTAAATGAGAATATTTTTTTATAACCGGAACAGCAGAAATATCAAGAAGATTTCTTGTAAAACTATCATCAAAACTACGAATACCCCGTTCACAAAGTATAACTTTTTCATTACCACTATACATGATGTGCTCTGCGGCCAGTAAAAATTCTTTTATCGTATTTGCCGGCCCACGCTTTAAAATAACAGGTTTGTTGCATCGTCCGATGGCTTTTAATAATCTGAAATTTTGCATGTTTCTCGCACCAATTTGAATAACATCGGCATAATCACAAACTAAATCCATATCACTTGAATCCATCAACTCTGTGACAACAAGTAAATCTGTAGCCTCACGGGCGCTGGCTAAATATTGCAGAGCTTTTTCTCCCAAACCGTCAAAATCATAAGGAGAAGTTCTCGGCTTAAAAGCCCCACCTCTTAAAAATTGGCAGCCCATTTCTTTTGCTGCCGTTGCGACCTGCAAAAGGCCATCATAATCTTCGTCAACAGAACAAGGTCCGACAATATAAACAGGTCTGTTTGCACCGCCAATTTTTACTCCGTTATCAAATTCTATAACAGTATCTTCCGGTTTTCTGTCACGAGAAGCCAGCCTGTATGGCTGACGAATAAGTTTAACATGACTGACACCCTCCATAGCCTCTAATCTGTCAGGCGACAACGTAGTTTTGTCGCCAAGAGCATCTATTACGGTATGGACATCACCCTCATGCAAAATTGCCCTGAAACCATGTTCGCTTAAAATATTTTCAACAGCCTTTATATTTTCTATTGTAGCTGTTTTTTCCATTATAATAATCATTATAAAATCCTCATTCCTAAAAAAATTATAAAAAAGAAAAAACAAATAATCAATTGATGTATTCAGATATCTGCACAGGAGAATCAATAATTATTTTTGCACCATGGTTTTCCAGAAATTCACGACTCTTAAAACCCCAAGAAACACTGAGGCAATCCACACCGGAATTTTGAGCCGTTTGAATATCTACTTCTGAATCTCCAACATATAAAACTTCTTCTTTACATACAGAATATTTTTTTATAATACTTGATACCATGGCAGGATCAGGTTTTTTATATATTCCGTTTTTTTCGTCTTCTCCGATAGAAAAATCAATCAAATTAGTAAAATATTTTCTACATAATTCCTTTACAGCCGTATCAAATTTGTTTGAAGCGACAGCAATTTTTAATCCTTTCTGGCGAAGTTCTTGGAGTGCTGAAATTATACCATCATATGGGCAGGTATTATCATACATATTTTTGGAATAATGATCTTTGAAATCTTTTAAACAATTTACAAAATATGAATTTTCTTTTCCATCGGGAATAGCCCTTTCTATGAGCTTCGAAACACCATTACCCACAAGATTTCTAACTTCATTTAACGTTTTTTGCGGATAATTGTATTTTTTTAATACATAATTTGTGCTATCGGTCAAATCATTCAGGGTATTTAGTAACGTCCCGTCCAAATCAAATATTACAACTTTTTTTTGCATATCTTCCTCAAAAATATTATAACTCAATATTAGAATTTGTGATAAATTATAAATAGAAAGAAGGTAATATGGACGAAATATCACTTAACGAATATAACAAAGGAAAAAATAATTTTATAATCATTTTGTTGGGTATAATTTTGATACTAAGCACCATTACAGGAATACTAACAACTTTTAAACAAGAGACCCTTGTATGCAACAAAAAAGACGATATTTGCTACGTTGAAAAAACAAATCTGGCAAATTTAAAAACCCAAAAGAGGATAATCGGGATTTCTAACATTGCAAATGTCATAGCTCTGCCTAACAAAGTTGCGGGAAATATGTACGCCAAAGGATATACATCCTATTATTTGGCTTTTTATACAAAAAATAAAACAAAAATAAATATATTTTCTACAGATTATTATGAAAAATCAGAAGTAGATTCCGTTATCAGATTATTAAAATCTGAATTAAAAAATAAAGACATTGAAATTATTAAAATAGAAAGAAATAATAATTAAAATTATCGCAAAATTATAAATTTGCAATCAGCCTATAAATACTATAAATAAAGACTTTTTTGCTTCAAATTTTGCCAAAAAAATATCAAAATTTTTCAATAATTATAACGAATAAGACAAATTGTTATAAAAAATACACCAGATTGATGAAATTTTCATAAATTTTTGTAATATAATTATAAAAAGTTTAGAAATATTAAGATGACAAAACAGCCTTAATGACTTCGTTTTAGCGTTTATATCGAAAATAATATTTGCTAAAATTTTAAATTAGTAGTAGTATAAAAACATAAAAAAATAAAGGAGGTTTTAACATGTTTTCAACAATGAAAAAAGAATCAAAAGAAATGCAACAACAAATTATTGAATCTGCAGGTAAAATATACAATTACCTATCAGATAAAGGTGAAGTTACAATCAACAAATTGAGAAAAGATATGGATTTAGATGATAATTTCACATATATGGGTCTTGGATGGTTATCAAGAGAAGATAAATTAACTTATACTCAAAAACCAAAATCTATTACAGTTAAATTGGTTTAGGAGTAAACAAAGCATTGGACAAAAGGCTTTGCATCAAGTATGCAAAGCCTTTTATAATAAATAGGGATATTATGAAAATTTGCAAACCGGAAAATTATCTGAGAATAGACAAATATGTTTCACGTTCTGCACAAATAAAAGAAGAAAATATACCATGGTTAAAAAGAGATGGTATTACTGATGTTATAAATTTTAGAACGATGATAGATCCTGCAATCGATTTTGATGAAGGTAAAGCATTAGCTCAAAATAAAATTACATACCATAACATACCATCTGTAACTAACTCTCCGACAGATGAAAATGTGGCAAAGTTTTTAGACATTATTGAAGGAGTTAAACATAAAAACGGGAAAGTACATATTCATTGCAAAAAAGGAGCAGACCGTACCGGGATGTACTCTTTCATATATGAACGGGTTAATAATGTAAAAGATATATACAAAAGTGTATCAGAATTTTTTAAACAAGGATACCATTATGACAGGTATCCGGATCTTATGTACTTGGCAGAACTATTTGTAAAGAAATTAAAGAAATAATTTTATTATCGTTTTAGAGAAATTTATTGTCTTAAAAATACTTAAAATATCACTTGCATATAAATTTTGTTAATGCTATCCTAGACACACAGTTCCGAACTACCGAAATAAGTTCAAAATTATGAACAACATTAATTCGGCAAGCGGTTATATAGTATAAGGATACTGCCTGAAGAACTGCAGGTAAGTCCTAAAGGAGAAAATATCATGACAATGACAGATCCGGTTGCAGATATGCTGACAAGAATCAGAAATGCTGCTCAAGTATCTCACGAAACAGTTGAAATTCCATCTTCAAAATTAAAAGTAGAACTTGCAAAAGTGTTAAAAGAAGAAGGTTACATTGCTGATTTTGAAGTAAAAGCTGCAGGAAAGTTCAATGTTATCAGCATTACATTGAAGTATGATGAAAACAAAAAATCAGTAATTACAAAATTGCAAAGAGTATCTAAACCTGGTTTAAAAACATACTCAAAAGCTAAAAATTTAGAAAAAGTTTTGGGTGGTTTAGGTATCGCAATTGTATCTACTAACAAAGGATTAATGACTGACAGAAAAGCAAGAAAAGAAAATGTCGGTGGCGAAGTATTGTGCTACGTATATTAACGAACCCTCGCAGAGCCACGAGCGCAAGCGAGAGTTCGACAATTATGTCAGTAATGAATATTCTGACTAATTGGAGACGGTGGCATTTAATGCGAGGGTGAAGTAGAACCCGAGTTCAAGCCACGAGCGCAAACGAGAGTTATGCAAATTAAAAGCCAAATGTAATTGGTAGAAAAGTTTGGCAATAGTTATTACATATACCAAAAGGAGAAAATCAAAATGTCAAGAATTGGTAAAAAACCTATAGAAGTACCTCAAGGAGTAGAGGTAAAATTAGAAGGTCAAACATTCACAGCTAAAGGACCTTTGGGAACTGAAGTTGTTGAAGTTCGTCCTGAAATTGCCATAAAAATTGAAGGCAATGTTATTACATTAACAAAAAATAGTGATTCTCGTGAAGCTGATGCTCTATACGGGTTATCAAGAACATTAGTTGCAAATGCTGTAATCGGTGTTAAAGACGGATTCGAAAAGAAATTAGAAATTAACGGTGTAGGTTACAGAGCACAAATGCAAGGAACAACTTTGAACATGGCTTTGGGTTATTCTCATCCTGTTGATATTGTTCCGCCGGCAGGAATTACTATTTCCGTTGAAAACAACACAAATATCACTGTAAAAGGTTCAAATAAGCAAACTGTTGGTGATATTGCAGCTTTAATCAGATCTAAACGTCCACCTGAAGTATATAAAGGAAAAGGTGTTAAATACGCAGGAGAATACATCAGACGTAAAGTTGGTAAAGCCGGTAAGAAGTAAGCGTGAGCCGATGTGAAGCAACAGGTTGGCTTGTTGAATAACAAGACAAGCAGGTTGCGAAACATAATACTTCCGCCGTTGTAAACGAAACGTAAGTGAAGTGGACGAACAAATCTTTGATTTGACAGGCGGAATAATCCCGAACTTGTTTCGGGATCTCCTGCAAAGAAGATTATTTTTAATCTTTGATTGCGTTGGCGTAAAGCGTGAGCCGGTGTGAAAGTAAACATTGGTAAGATAAATTATAAAAAGCCCATATAAACTCTTGAAGTGGTTATTCAAGCAGGTTTGGGTAATAGAAAGGATAAAATAAAATGATTAAACAAAAGGAAAGAAAACCATTAGTACAAAAAAGACACAGATCAATCAGATTAAAAGTTTCTGGAACCGCAGAATTCCCAAGATTAGCAGTTTACAGAAGTACAAAGCATATTTATGCACAGCTTATTGATGATGAAAATCATGTAACTATTGCTTCAGCATCTTCAAATGATAAAGATTTGAAAGAAAAACTTTCAAATGGCGGAAATATTGAAGCTGCGAAAATTGTTGGAGAAGCAATTGCAAAGAAAGCTAAAAAAGCCGGAGTTGAATGTGTTGTATTTGACCGTGGGGGATTTTTATACCATGGTCGTGTTGCGGCTTTGGCAGATGCAGCCAGAGAAGCAGGATTAATGTTCTAAAAGCGAAAGCCGATGTGGAGCAACAGGTTGGCTTGTTGAATAACAAGACAAGCAGGTTGCGAAACATAATACCACCGCCGTTGTGAATGCAGCGAAAGCGAAATGAACGAACAAATCTTTGATTTGACAGGCGGAAAGCGAAAGCCGATGTGGAGCAACAGGTTGGCTTGTTGAATAAAATGCAGTAGAATAAACATTCAAAAAGAAGCCCGTTTTATTAAACGGACTTCTTTTTTTTACTTAACCATTTGTTTTTGTTTATACTCAACCAGACATCTTGCCAACTGATCCGGACAACTGGTAGGCTTAGGACCACATTTTATCCCCCCGAGGCGATCAATAACTTCATCAACACTCATACCTTTTATTAAAGATCTTATACCCTCAAGATTACCATTACAACCACCATAAAAATCTGCATCAAGTATTTTGTTATCCTGAATTGCAATCTGCATCATTTGGCAACAAGTACCCTCCGTTTTATATTGTAAAATCTCCGGCTTTGACATGATTATTCTCCTTTTTGAATTGCCTACAAGAAACAGAATATCATGTTTTCCACTTATTTTAAAATTTGTTAATATTTTATTAACAATAGTTTATATAATAACAAAATCTATTTTTAGGGAATTTAAAATATACATGTAATTTTATTCGTTATTAAAAGGGAAATAATATATGAAAATCAATGAGATTAAGATTTTTTCGCCATTTTTCAAAGGGGAAAGACAAGACAGAAACACAGTATCTCAACTTAAAGAAAACAACGCTTATGATTTGAATTTACCAAATCAAAGAAAAATAAATGAAGCAATTGAAAATTTGGCAAAGATTAAAGGAGAAGAAAATATTCTTTTCTTACTTAATGTTGATAAAAATTTAAAATATGGTACAAATATCGATTTGGGTAAAGAATCATATAATAACTGGCATACAAAATTAATAAATGCAGCAGAAAAGGCTTTAGAAAAATCAGATGACAACATTAAATCAAAATATAGCTATATCATAGAAAAAGCAAAATCACATAAAGAATATTCTGCAGACGAAAAAGAATTACTTAAAGAACAAAAAGACTTATTAAATAAAATTGATTTCAAAGAAATTGAAAAAATCGACAGGAAAAATATTCGAAATATTCGTACAAATCTTGATTATTTTATAATTTCATCAGAAATTCCGACAACACAAAAATTATATATATTGAAACGACTAAATTACTTTATGAGCGACGATTATAAAATTAACAATCAGTTAAAAGACAAGAAAAATCAGGCTCTTGCCGAAATTATTAATGATATAGTTGTTGACACACCGGAATCAGAAATTCCAAATTCAAAAGAAATAAACCAATTACATCACGGGATATGCGCATCTATTTCTATATGCAGAAAAACTCTTGCATACGAAGATAAAGCGAATTATGTTGATATGGTTATGTCAGAGTTGGATGACAGCGAAAATTTGATGATTTACGACATAAGTAAATTAGGATCTCATACAAAAATTCCGGTACCGAAAATAGATATCGATTTTAAAACAGCATTAGACAGAGGGTACAGAATCGTAGACACTGCAGCAATGTATTGGATGAATGTAGCTGACTCGACAGAAACATCAAACGAATCATATGGCTTTTACAGCCCTATAGACAGTAACTTTTTTGATACTTTTACAGATGCACATATGTTAAATGATATTTCAAAAGAATTATCAGAAAAGCATGATTATTACAGAGGACTTACAAAAGCAAAATCAGTAATTGGAGATTACAAAGCAAATATAGAAAAAAATAAATTTCTCGACAGAAAAAACTATAGTGAATTTACAAAAAATATAGAACGAGAAAATAATTTTAACAAACTTATTCGTAAAAATCTTTATGAACTTGCGACTCCTGAAATGACTGAAAAAGATATAAGACGCATTTTTAATGAACTTAAAACGTTGCAAGTTAAAAATTCTAAAGAAGCATCAAAGATAACAGATTCAAGAAAATCTTTTATTTATCTGCATAATGAAGAAGAATCTGCCAAACTTGAAAAAATAGAGGGATTCTTAGCCCTAAAATTTCCAAATGCAAATAGTAAATTAATTAAATCCCATGCTCAACAGATATTTGGTATTCTGGACGAATTTACCACGGTATCCAAGCGTAATTCCGGAGGAATCGCAAAAAAATTATCCGATTCAAGGAGCCTGTATGAAGCAGCCGCAGCATACAGAACTCAACAGTTCTTGCAATTAAGCGTTCCAGAGTACTACAAAACCCTTATGATGAGATTTAATATTCCCGACAACGAAACAACCCTTATCCAAAATATTGATACTCTGATTAAACAAATTGATAAAGGAACTATTAATCCAAAACTGAGCGAAAAATTAGCCGAAAATTTTGAAGTTGAAAATAATCCTGAAGTATTGACAGCTGTACTTAAAGAAATAAAAAATCAAGTAGAGTACATCACAACAAATATAATGGATAAGTTTTATAATTCAATTGTACTTATAGACAGACATCATGCACTCGCCATACAATTAGAATACTTAAAAAATCAACTTGATATTAAAGAAAACAAACAATTGATAAAAGAAATTGCCCAAGAAATGCACCTGAAAGAAAATAAACAGGAAATCCAAAAATATTTTCAGGAACAAATTGATTTATTAGAATCCGGAAAATGCAGCCAGGAAGATTATATAAAAATATTTAACAGGACAGGATTAAAATCTCAAATACAAGATTTTACAGACAATTTTGAAAAAATTGCAGAAATAATGTTTACCCAAAAACGTGAAAATGTTATAAAAGGATTCAATCTTTTAAATGGTCTTGCACAAGATGCACCAATAGAACATACCAAACAAAAATTTATAGAAGTGGCACAAAATTTTGATAAAATAGATGCATTATTGTGTGAATATCATAATGCCCTGAACATTAAAGATGAAAATGGTAATATCCTAAATACTACCGATCCTAAACAAAAAATAATGAAAAAACTTGAAGACCTCGGCGAAATTCCGACAGAAAAAGAACTAAAATTACTTCGCAGAAGATTTGACCAAATAGATAAACTTATGGCAAATAAAGAAAACAACATAAGAGAATATGCCGATTTACCAAAATCATATACCGAATTTACACCTGCAGAAAAAGAAGCACTGAAAAAATACCGCTCAAATATTAACTCTTGGTATTCAACTGTAAATAAACGTTTGGTGAACATTTTTAGAGCGATAAGAGAACCACTTGAACAGCATAATAGAGAAACAGGTGTAAAAACAGGATTTTACTGGGTTCCCGGGGAAGGCAATAGTGGTTTGTATACAGCTCAAGAAGTAAAAATTATACAACACATGACAGACCGCCCATATTATTCTGAAGAAGACGGGAAAAAAGCGATCGATAAAATTAAAAATGGAATATATTCAGGTGTCTCATCAACATCTGTTGATCACACCCGTCCGGCAATGCATGCACAATACATAGCAGATATAAAACCGGTAATTCTTAACAATGGAGAAGCAAAAAATATTGTATTTCACGACAATAGCTGGGGTGCAATAGAAAAAGAAAACACCTGGAGAGACACGCAGGGCCTGACAAGAACAGATTATGCAAGAGAATATGGTGGGGAACTCGGCTACGTAACGAATGAAAAATACCTCAACGGCAATTTGGAAGAAAATATCCTTAATAAAGTTGGAGAATCAAAACCACAAGACATTGAAAACAAAAAATTCAAAAAAATTAAAGGGGAATCTGAAGAATACAAATTCCCTCTATTGACAGATATTATTTCTGCAGGAGTGTACCCTAAAGCAGCACTCACGGCAAGCAGTATCAGAAATAACTTTATAATCAGCCCGTTCGCTAGTCTGCCTGATCTTGAGAAATATGCCCACACAATGACTAAAGCTCAACTTAAAAAATCTATAGAAAGATGTGAAAATGCGGGAAAAGATTTTAACGAAAGATATGATAAAATAATTCGCAGAATTAATGGTAATAAACCTTTCGATAAAGGAATAGAAACAATTGAAGATTACAATAAACTTCCTGAAAATGATGAAATAAAAATTTTGATGGAAAAAATTGCAATTATGAAATCATACTACAATATTACGGGCAATAAAGATTTTATAGATGCGAAAAACGTAAAAGATCTTGAAAAATTAAAATCCAAAGTAAAAGCGATTGCCCAGAAAGATTTTTACTATACTTTTGGGAAAGATAATGATATCCGAAATTACACATTATACACATCAAATGAAGAAATTGCTGATTTGATGGATGAGTGGATCAAAGAAAATAATATAAAAGCAAAAACAAAAAATTTGGTAAAAGTTCTTGATACATTCTCCACTCTAAAAGCATCCGATTTAGATGGCAGCATGCAGCATACTATTGATAAGATGGTAAAAATATTCTCAAAAGAACTCTCAAAACAAACCCCTCATTTTGAAAATAAAAAAGAAGAAATTGAAAAATTTTCTCATAAAGTAAGGGAAGTTCTTGTAAAGAATAATTATTTATCTTCGACAAAAGAGCTTGAATTGCCACATATTGAACAGTGGATTGATAAAAACTTTGCACCAAAAACAAACGAAGAATTTATCAAAATATTTAATAACCTAAGAGATCTTACGACAGAAGAATTCAAAAAAATGTACTCTTCCTCTATTGATAATGATGCGCTTGGTATAAAAAACATAACGGGTTTTGACATATTAAAAGAGATTCGCGCGGAACACGAAACAGTTATAAACACTCTATACAACCACATATATCAACAGGAGTTTTATAAAGATTTGACAAACGGCAAAGTTAAAAGCAGTTTTGATTATAACAAACTATCAAGAGATAAAAATAACTTAGCAACATACGAAGGTGGAAAAACTTTTGATGATATATATACAGATTACAATGAATCTTTATCATTATTAAGATTAGATAAACTGTTTAACAAATGGAAAGATCAAAATTACAAAAAATATGGTGTATTGCCTGCATACCCAACTGTACCTGTTACAACTCAAGAAAAATTTGATGCCGCAATGGAAGAAATGTACCAAGACATTGAGGACAGAATGACATATATTTATGCATACAATGCACAGATAAAATCAATGAATATCATCAAAAATTTACAAAAACACATAAACAAATATAAAAACAGTGATGATAAATTAACAATAAGACAGTATAACTCCCTTTGGAATGACCTTAATGATTTCCTTATGATTAATGAGGAAGATGAAACAATGCAAGAGATTGTTCAAGAAATAACAGATAAAGCATTGTCTGGAACAAAATCCATAACAGAATACAAAGAACTGATAAATAAAATGTATGAAAAACTATCCGCATTTGAAACAACTGCAGATGGAGAAACTGTTGAGAATGCAAAAATACGAGCTATAAAGAATCTGAAAAAAGCAAAACAATCATTCTTGCAGCAGCTTTTTGAGCCAAAATATCAACAAAAAGCAAGTGTAATTCTTAATAAATGGATTAGCGCAAAAGCTAAGGCTTCAATGGGCGATAAAAGAAAAGCACAAGAAGCTTCTGTTTATTATGAACAATTCTCTAATATGTATAAAAAATATTCTATATTAAAAACACCTGAAAAAGTTTTAGAAGAATTTCTAATGCTTAATGCTAAAGATGGTGAAAGATTAAAAGCAGAAGAATCTTCGCAAAAAAGAAAAGAACTCGATAGCAGAAGCGAATTACTTATGAATGGCTTAAAAGGATTTTTATTCAAAGCAAATATTGTTGAATTGCAAATGATGATAATGAGATGCATAAGAGAAGGAAATCTGAATGCTGTTGCAAATGCATTTAGGAATTCAAAAATCGAACTTGGTGGAGGATCATATATTCCTCTTACTTCTCCTGACGGTCTAAACATGCTATTCTCATCATTAATGTCTAAAGAAAATACAGAAATCTTAAGTAATTTCTTTAACCAAATGGGACTGGTAGAAACAGTATTAGAAACAGTTACAGGGAAAGAACAATTTGAGGATGCCCGCAAAAATCTCAGAAGAATCCACAGTATACTTTCAAGTGGCGATAAGCAAATGAAATTCCTAAATAAAGAATTGGAAAACATTGATGATATAGAACAAATGTCAAATTATGAAGAAATACTTGAAGAAATAAAAAATAATATTATTGCAAAAGTAAGAAAAACAAATTATCGGGGTGTTGCAAACTTATATGAAGCAGCATTCAATGACATCAAAAAAGAAATTAAAGAGAATCCGAATATGCCTAAAAAATTAATAATAGATTCGAATATAAATATCCTTAAAAAAGGAATAAGAGGAATCATAAGCAAAAATATTGAAATTTTATCTTCTGATCTAAGACGAATTGGGGAAATACAAGAAATTATTCAAAGCTTGAATATTCCGGAGAATTCAAAAGCCTCACAATTAGCTAAAGAATACCTTGACGAATGCGATAAACTTTTGGAATTTCAAGAAGGATTTCCTAAAGAATACAAAAATCTGGAAATGGTAGCAAATTAAAAATTCTGACAAATAAAGAGAAATGCTATGCATTTCTCTTTTTTATAATTGTACCTTATTTCTATTCTTCATTTTTTTTCAAAAAATCAGGAACATCCAGATTTACTTGAGGGAACTGTATATTAGAAGAAGTTGTAGCTGATGTAGAACCTTGGAAATATTCAGCAGCAGACATCTTAATTGTTGATCTTGCGGATTTTTCAGCAAAACCTGTCGCAATGACGGTAATCTGAATTTCATTTTGCATAGAATCATTAAATGCAGTACCAATGATAACATCTGCATCATCTTTTACAACATTATTGATAACATTAGTCGCATCATTGATTTCATACAATGTCATATTTGAACTTCCTGTAATGTTGACAATAATACCACTTGCACCATCAATTGATGATTCCAAAAGCTTGGAATTAATTGCCATTTCAGCAGCTTTGATTGCTCTGCCTTCACCCTGTGCACGGCCGATTCCCATTAATGCAGTACCTGAATTCTTAACGACTTTCTTAACGTCAGCAAAGTCGATATTTATTAATCCTGGAACTGTAATAATTTCGGAAAGCCCCTGAATTCCTCTGTATAAAACTTCATCTGTTACACAGAACGCTTCTCTCAAACCTAGTTGTCTTTCAACGACTTGCAATAACTTGTCATTAGGAACAACAAGAATAGCATCAACATATCTTTTAAGTTTTTCGATACCTGCTTCAGCCTGAGCCATTCTCTTTTTACCTTCCCAAACGAATGGTTTGGTAACAAAAGCAATAGTTAAAATACCTAAATCCTGAGCAACTTGAGCAACTATTGGAGCAGCTCCGGTACCTGTACCACCGCCCATTCCGGCTGTAATAAATAACATGTCAGTATTGTCTAATGCTTTGGTAATTTTTTCCTTAACTTCAATAGCGGCCCTTTCACCAACGGAAGGATCACCACCAGAACCTAATCCACGAGTAGTTTCGACTCCAAGTTGCAATTTATTTGGGACATCACTGCAATTTAAAACTTGCAAATCTGTATTCATCAACCAGAAATCTACACCTTTTAGGTTTGCCTTGATCATACGGTTTACGGCATTTCCGCCTCCGCCACCGATACCTGCGACCTTGATTCTTGTTGGATTTATTTCAGGTCTTTCTCCACTATTTAAAACACTTGATATGATATTTTCCATTTAGCCTCCTAAGCAATAATCTATTTTTATTACATTATATACTAAAAAATTTTCATTTCACAATTTTGAAAATTTTGTTATAACATTTCTTCAAAAAAATATAAATTTTATTGTATAATCTTATCGAGGGGAATATTAACATGCTAGCAGATTATCATATACATACCTCTTTCAGTCCGGATTCAGCATACCCTATGAAAGATTGCATTGACAAAGCAATATCACTTGGATTTGATGAAATCTGCTTTACAGAACATATTGACTATGGTTTTCCAAATGCTTTTTGCTGCGATTGTGATAACTATTTGAAAAATTTTTTAAAATTTAAAGAAGAATACAAAAATCAAATAGTCCTTAAATTTGGAATCGAATTTGGAGTACAGGCTCATCATACAAAATATTTTCAGAATATATTCAATATGTATCCTTTTGATTTTGTATTGATGTCCTTTCATCAAGTAGAAGATAAAGAACTTTGGAATCAAGATTTTCAAAAAGGAAAAACTCAGGAAGAGTACAACCATATATATTTTGAAGAAATGTATAATAGTGCAAAACTATTCAATGATTATAGTGTACTGGCACATATGGATTTATTAAGAAGATACGACATACACGGAGAATACCCTTTTTCAAAAAGCAAAGATCAAATTGAACAGATATTTAAATTAATAATAGAAAAAGGGAAAGGCATTGAAGTAAATACTTCCTCTTTCAGATATAACCTGAATGATTTGACACCTAGTACAGATATCCTTAAATTTTACAGAGAAATGGGAGGGGAAATTATTACAATTGGTTCAGATTCACACTGTGAAAAACATCTTGGCTCTCATATTAAAGAAGTAAGAGAAATACTCAAAACATTGGGTTATAAGTATTTCTCTACCTTTGAAAATATGAAACCTTTCTTTAACAAATTATAGTTATGCTTGCTTTGTTTCAGCTTTTTCTCTTATTTTGTCTGCTATCTTATTTCCGACCCAAGCACCAAACGCAGTAATTGCCAAAACAACACCATATGTTATTGCGCCATAGATATTTGATTTGGTCACCTTTTTATACAAATCCGGAGAAAGTAATTTTTTAGCATACTTTTGTCCGTTTAAAGTTGCTTTTATTTCTTCTGCAAACAGCGGCAACATCGCCAAACCAGACAATTTTCCTACATTATTTTTTATAAAAGTAGTTGTTTTATCCAAAAATCCCTGAGGCTGTTCTCCATCTTTTTTAGGCTTTTTCAATATTGCTGTTAATATTAAAGCCGGTATAAGCAGACTCTGAACAGGCATTCTTGAAAGCTGCAATGTCTTCCAGAATTTGCTTGTATTATAATTAAGTGCATGGCCTAATTCATGAAATACAGAAGCACCCATTTTTTCAATATCTACAAAAACATTATTCAAAATTGGGGCGTATGCAGCATTTTCCCCCTTGGTTGCCTGATATATAGGATTAGTCAGCTTAATCATAAATTTTTGAAAAGCATTGCTATTTTTTAAGATTCTATCAAATTCTTTTGCAACAGATTTGTCTTTTGACAAATCTATAAGAGTTAAACCAGTATTTTTAAGAGCAGAACCGTCAATCATTGCTTTGAGAGCAGTTCTATAGGCATCTGCATCAGAAGCAGAAGAAATTTTTGCCATTCTGCCCATGAGTGGCATATTGATTGGCATCGCAGCCATTCCAACAGTTTGACTTGCCAATAGTCCTGCTCCAACAGCTTTAGCCTGCGTAAAACTATCTTTTTTCTTTTCTTCTTTTATACTATACACACTACTTAAAGAATTTACATTCATTGACATCATTACACACCTTTTATTACTACCTTATGTATAAAAAGTAGAAATTAGAATAATTATTGCCATAAAATTAATATTTTTTTACAAATATTGAAATTTTCATAGTTTTCTGCTACAATAATAGTAATTTGTAAAGGGGTTAATATGCAAGTAGGTATGATGACAAAGCAGCAGCTTATTGCTAAGAATTATAATGAGATATATGCTCACGAAATGGCTCATAAAATGGCTGGGGGGAAATTTGCCGGCGATATTTCTATAGAAAGAAATTCCGATGGAATACCTGTTGGGGGTCATGTTCCAATTCAAATGCCCACACTGAACAGAAAAAATCCACAAAGCACAATAGACCATGCAAACGTAGTAATAAAAGCCGCAATGGCACCTTCTGATCCTTCTGGGCAAGATTATAAAGTTGCAAATGCGGCACAACAAATTAAAATGCAAGCACTTGCTGTAAAATCTGAACATCAGGGTAAAAAACTGGACATACAAGGATAATTCAAAATAATAAATAAACTTGTTTAAACGACCAAAATAATATATAATTATTTTGGTCGTTTTAGTATTTTAAGAAGGGAGAAATTATGAAAAATTATTTGGTAGAATTCATCGGAACATTTTTCCTTGTATTCACAATCGGAGCAACAGCCGTTTTTGGAGGCCCGGGAGCTCCAATCGCAATTGGTTTTATGCTTATGGTTATGGTTTATGCCGGAGGGCACATTTCCGGAGGACACTACAATCCTGCAGTTTCACTTGCAGCAGTTGTTAGAGGTGCATTACCTGCAAAAGAATGGATTCCATATGCTATTGCACAAATTCTTGGGGGCGTAGCTGCAGCATTTTTAATTAAAGGAATTGGAGGACCAATACCACAGACAGGAGAATTAAGTATTTTAAATATCATAGTAGCTGAATGCTTATTTACTTTTGCACTTTGCTATGTTGTTTTACTAACTGCAACATCAAAGAAAACCGAAGGAAATTCATACTACGGTCTTGCAATAGGAGCAACAGTTACTTCAGGAGCGTTTGCAGTAGGAAGTATCTGCCTTGGAGCATTTAACCCTGCAGTTGCGGTATCACTAATTGCAATGGGTTCTCTATGCTGTGCTAAATACGCAATTTTAACATTGATTGTTAATTTAATTGCAGGAGCTTTGGCAGGCGTAACATATAAATTTTTAAATGAAGACTAAGAATATAAGTTTTCATAAAAAAGAAGCACTAATATAGTGCTTCTTTTATTTTGGATATAGATTTCTTTATTTACTACCAACTTGCCTTTGTAACACCAGGTAATAAACCTTCATGTGCCATTTTTCTCAAGCAAATTCTGCATAGACCGAAATCTCTGTGGTAACCGTGAGGTCTGCCACATATGCTGCATCTGTTGTGAAGTCTTACAGCCGGATATTTTCCTGCTGCAACTAATTTTTCACGTCTTGCTTCTTTTTCCATCATCGCTTTTTTAGCCATGAATTTCTCCTTTATATTTTATTATATTATTTTCTATTTATTTAAACCCTTAAAAGGCATACCCAAGAGTTTTAATAATTCTCTTGCTTCTTCATCAGTTTCAGCAGTTGTGATAACTGATACGTTCATACCTTTTACCAAATCAACTTCTTCATAAGTGATTTCAGGGAACAAAGCTTGTTCT
>CACXDL010000022.1 GCA_902766395.1 uncultured bacterium | reverse complement strand
GTTTTGAGTGTTTCTGATTTTACTAATCTTTGGAAAAATGGAGATACTGTGCAATCAGAAATTCCAAAAGATTCTGTTATTTGTACAATGCAGAATAAAGTTTTTACAAATAAAATAGAAAATAAATATTTTGTTCCAATTGAGTATTATAAGAAAAAATAAATAAATTTGTAGAGGGTATTATAATGAATAAAAGTTTATTAACAAAGGTTATGGCGGGTACTGTCGCTTTATCAACATCATCTTGCAAGCGTGAACCTATTCATAGAATTTCTGATGCTTCAAAATATCCAATTATTGAACGTGTGGATTCTTTTACAAAATCATCATTAAATGATGTTGATACTACATTCGCAGATAGAATTAAAACAGATACTTTAGAAATCTCTAATAAATTATTAAATGATAAAAAAGAATTAGTAGATTATCTGGATAAAAATGCAAGAAGTACAAATTATAACGTTGTTGTTGATACAAGACCAGTTTATAGTTTTGGTATGAGATATGATGGTAAGATGGGGTATAGATTGCGTATGGAAGATGTTGTTGAGCCTAGATATATTTCATCAGAGATGGCTGGTGTTATGCAAAATAAAGTGTACACCAATAAATCAGAAACAAAATATTTTGTACCTGTAAATTATTATGGTGTAGTAAATCCTAAAAGTGTTAAATAAAAATTAAATTGGTTGATAAAAAGGGTTGGTATTGTAACCAACCCTTTTTTTTATTTTTATTGAATTGCATCGTAGCAATCTGAACATATTGTTTCATAACCTTGATGTTCACCAAGTTTTCTATATTTCCAACATCTTTCGCATTTTTCACCTTCTGCTTTTGTTACCCAAACTGTGTAACCTTCTTCTGAATATTCATTAAGAATATTGTTAGGTTTTTCTTCTGTTATGTATGCTTGAGACGTAATGAATATATCACATAAATCATCTTGGTTTGCTTTTAGTATATCTGAATTGTTTTCAGATTTTACAAATACTGCAACTTCAAGAGAACTACCAACTTTCTTTTCTGCTCTAAGTGGTTCAATCGCACGTGTTACAACTTCTCTTGTTTCTAAAATTTTAGAGAAGTCTTTTTCAAGTGCTTCGTTAGTCCAAGTAGAGTGGATTGTTGGCCAATTTGTTAGAAGAACACTTATTAAACCATTTTTGTGCATATCTGGCATATTTTGCCAAATATCTTCTGCTTGGTGTGGCATTACAGGTGCAAGTATTCTAACAAGTGTTTGTAATGTTTCATACAATACTGTTTGACACGCTCTTCTTGATAATGATTTTTTGCCTGCTGTGTATAATCTATCTTTTACAATATCAAGATAGAAAGAACTTAAATCTACTGCTGCAAAGTTTTGTAGACATTGGAAATATTTATAAAATTCATAATTTTCAAATGCTTCAGTTACTTCTGCAACAAGTTTATTTAATTTATGTAGTGCAAATTTATCAATAAGTTTTAAATCATCGTAGCATACGTAGTCTTCTTGTGGATTAAAATCAAAGATGTTACCCATCAAGAATCTTGCTGTGTTACGAGTTTTCTTAAAGATTTCAGCAAGTTGACCAACAATATTGTTACCTATTTTTATATCGTTTCTGTAATCAACAGATGCTGCCCATAATCTAAGAATATCTGCACCATAGTTTTTAATAATATCATCTGGTCTAATGTAGTTACCAAGTGATTTAGACATCTTTCTACCATCTTCACCAAATACGAAACCGTGAGTTAGAACACCTTTATAAGGTGCTTTTTCTTGCGTTGCAATTGATGTTAATAGTGATGATTGGAACCAACCTCTGTGTTGGTCAGAACCTTCTAGGTATAAATCAACTGGTGTATGACCAAGTTCTTCTGAACGTTTTTCAACAACTGCTTTCCAAGATACTCCACTATCAAACCAAACGTCCATAATGTCACGTTCTTTTTTGAAGTGAGTTTTACCACATTTAGGACATTTAAATCCTTGCGGCAAAAGTTCTTCTGCACTATGGTTTACCCATGCATCAGAGCTTTCTTTTTCAAACATTTTAGCAACATTTTCAATTGTCTCATCGTTGCAAATAACTTCACCGCAATCTTCGCAATAGAAAATCGGAATTGGAACTCCCCACGCTCTTTGACGAGAGATACACCAATCTGTACGACCTGCAACCATGTTCCCGATACGGCTTTCTCCGCTTGCAGGAATCCATTTTACATTATGAATGGCATCCATAGCCTGTTGTCTGAATTTATCAACTTTTACAAACCATTGAGGAGTTGCACGATATATTACCGGGTGTTTACATCTCCAGCAATGAGGATATGAATGACTTATTTCATTTTGATAAACTAATGCTTTGGAATTTTCAAGCATATCAATAACCATGTCATTACCCTTATAATAAGGAACTCCTACCAATTCAGGAATTCTTCCTTCTTCAGTCCAGCAGCCCTTGCTGTCTAAAGGCGAAAGAACTTCGATACCGTATTTGCATCCGACTTCATAATCTTCCAAACCATGCCCTGGTGCGGTGTGAACCAAACCTGTTCCGGCATCTAATGTAACGTGTTCCCCTAAAATTATTTTTGAGTTTCTGTCTATTAATGGGTGTTTAACTTCTAATAATTCAAAGTCCTGTCCGACTGCTGTACCAAGAATTTTGATATCATTTTCTTCCCAACCGACATCAGATAAAAATGCTCCTAGCAAGTCGGTTGCAACAACATAAGCATCACCTTTGTAGTCAAAAATTGTATATTCAAATCTTGGGTGCATTGATATAGCTACGTTTGAAGGGATTGTCCAAGGGGTAGTTGTCCAAATTATGGCAAATATTTTTCTGCCACCCAAATCAACAATATTTTGAACTTTTTCATAAGACGGTTTGTCAAATTCAAATCTGACATATATTGATTTAGATGAAATATCGGCATATTCAACTTCTGCTTCTGCTAATGCGGTTTCGCAAGAAGCACACCAATATACCGGTTTTAAACCTTTTTCAATATAACCTTTTTTATACATTTCGCCAAATACACGAACCTGCTCAGCTTCATATTCGGGCTTAATAGTCAAATAAGGATTTTCCCAATTCCCTAAAACACCTAAACCTCTAAATGCTTTTTCCTGTCCTTTCAAACTCTTAAGGGCATATTCACGGCATTTTGCTCTGAGTTCCCCTTCTGTTATAGAATGGCGGCCGCCTTTTAATGTTTTTACAACGGCATTTTCAATAGGCAAGCCATGGGCATCATAACCGGGAACATATGGAGCATAAAAACCGTTCATTGTTTTATATTTTATAATAATATCTTTCAATATTTTATTTAAAGCAGTACCCACGTGAATCTTTTCAGAACTTAAATATGGAGGCCCGTCATGTAAAACAAAAGAATTTGATTTGTCACGACCGGTAGTTAATTTTTCATAAATCTTATTATCTTCCCAAAATTTTTGTATTTCCGGTTCTCTTTGAGTCGCATTTGCCCTCATTGATAAAGTTGTCTGGGGCAAATTTAATGTATCTTTATACTGTTTTTGAGTCGTTTCAGTCATTTATTTATCCTCTATTTTTTCAATTACTTCTACCTTTTGAGGGCCTGAAAATTTTAACATATTTTTACCCTCTTCATCAAATTCTTTTATGAATGCATTCATTTTATCATAATCAAATGCATTTTCCCATCTTGCGATTACGACAGTTGCAACACAATTCCCTACCAAATTTACTGTAGTTCTTCCCATATCTAAAATCTGATCAATACCTAACAGAATAGCAACCCCAACGAGCGGAATATTGAAACTCGCCAAAGTTCCTGCCAAAACTATTAAAGAAACTCTCGGAACACCGGCAATACCCTTACTCGTTAACATTAGGGCAAGCATCATAACAATTTGCTGATTCAATGATAAATCTATTCCACAAATTTGAGAGCAGAAAATAACTGCCATTGCCAAGTATAATGTACTCCCGTCGAGATTAAAAGTATAACCTGTCGGCATAACAAAACTCACAATATTTTGAGGGACACCAAATCTTTCCATAAGAGCAATCGCCTTAGGAAAAGCCGCCTCTGAACTCGCAGTCGTAAATGCCAATATTGCAGGTTCCTGAATGACTTTTAATAAATTTCTCAAAGATATTCTTGCATACTTACACGCGATAAATAAAACCAGCAATACAAAAACTGCAAGTGCTGTGTATAATGAAAAAATTATTTTTGCATAATTTTTCAATACAGATAAACCATTGAAGCCAACCGTAGCAGCTATTGCACCGAAAATACCCAATGGAGCAAAATACATAACATACTCAGTGAATTTAAACATTATTTGAGAAACAGAATCTAATAATGCCATAACAGGTTTTGCTTTTTCCCCAACAGCACATATTGCAATAGCAAAAAATATTGAAAACACAACTATTTGCAGCAAATTCCCATCTGCCATTGCTTCAACAATACTTGTTGGGAAAATATTAAACACCATCTCTGAAACAGAAGTACTTGGTGCTGTAACAGCCATTAAACCGGCTTCTTTCATTAATGAGGGATTTGCGCTGATTGCACCAAAACCGTGACCAGGATTAAATATATTTCCCATAGCCAGACCTATGATTAAAGCAAGAGTTGTAACTATTTCAAAATATATAATAGTTTTTAAACCTATTTTACCAAGTTTTCTTACATCCCCGTGACTTGCCAAACCTTTTACCAAAGTTGCAAAAAGCAAAGGGGCAATAATCATTTTAACCATTCGCAAAAAGATTACGGCAAAAACTTTCATCTTTACAGCCAATACAGGTGCAAAATGTCCGAAAATTATACCTGCCAAAAGAGCAGCAAATATCATCAATGTCAGTTTTGAATGTTTCAAAGTATACCTCTGACAAAATTATATTATAAACATCAGGGTATTTAAACACTTAAAAATTATTTTTTACAAAGTTCATATAATTACTTATTTTCTTTTTCTTTTTCTTTTTGATTTTGCTTTATATAGTTTTTCTTTAAACTTTCGTATGCCATTTCGTTTAACAAAAGTATTATCGTAAAAATAATTTGCAATTTTCGCCACAAATCATTTTTATTAGAGAAAAATGACAAATCATTTTCTGCATCAATATCCTTTAAATATTGCTCGTATTTTTTTACATTTTCACGATTTATAACTACCTTTTTACCATTTTCTATCTTATATAAGGAACCATCAGATTTTCTACCCATTATTAAGGATTTACTATCGGGAGACCTAAAAACGATTTTGAAATTTTCCGGATTTTTTTCATCAAAAAAAGCCTTAAAACTCATGCCTGTTTGGCGATTTTTTCCCAAGAATCCTCGAATTACATTTTCTTCTCTTGAATTTAAATAAAGTTTAAGATCAATTTCATTTTCGTTATCCAACTTAAACTTAAATTTATAAAAAATCTTGTTAGCAGAAATAATTTCCGGATTTTCAATATCACCAAACCTGTAAAGATGCCCTCTTGCAGCTGAATTCTTTAACTTGGAAACATCTTCAAAATACTCTGTTTTTAATTTTTCCTGTCTTTTTATATCATCTGGAATCCAAAATCCACTTCTACCGAGCTCATTATTTACACAAAACCCGACACATAAGGCAATAATGCCTCTATTTAACCACTCCTGAGAAGTCGAACGAGGCTTAAATTCCGGAATCTCAGGTGTTTTTCTGTCTTGCGGAGTTGGCGCAGACGCAGAACTTCTAAATGAAAGATTACAATATTTGTATGTATGTAGCGGATATATCTTCATATAAACATATTAATTATACACATATTTTTTTTTGCACACAATTTTTTTTATTCTATAATCATAGTGAATTTGTGTTTATTCTTAAATGAAAGGAGAGAAGCTATGTGGGAAAAAGATATTAATATCCACGAAGTTAAAGAAATCAGAACCCGTACGACAGTATATTTTGGCGTTGGTGCAATACAAAAAATTCATCAAATCGCAAAAGATATTAAATCAAAAGGCTATGATAAAGTTATTGTAATGTCCGGTAGAAATGCATATAAAGCAACCGGTGCATGGGCTGTTGTTGAAACTGCTCTTAAAGATAACGGTATCGGATATATAAATTACGATCAGGTAACACCAAATCCTAATACACATCATGTTAATGATGCTGTTAAAATGGCAAAAGATTTTGGAGCAAAAGCAGTAATCGCAATTGGAGGCGGTTCTCCAACCGATGCAGGAAAATCAGTTGCGATTTTACTTGAATATCCTGATAAAACTGCAGAAGATTTATATGAATTTCGTTTTGCTCCTGACAAGGCAGCACCTATTATTTCAATAAATCTTACACATGGTACAGGAACAGAAACTAACCGTTTTGCTGTTGTTACGAATTTAGAAAAGAATTTTAAACCTGCAATCGCTTATGATTGTATTTACCCGATGTATGCAATAGATGATCCTCAATTGATGACAAAATTATCTCCAAAGCAAACGAGATATGTTTCAATTGATGCTGTTAATCACGTTGTAGAAGCAGCAACATCTGCGGTTGCTTCTCCATATTCTATTTCACTGGCAAAACAAGTAATAGAATTAGTTGCAAGATATTTACCAAAAGCAATTTCAAATCCTGACGATTTGGAAGCAAGATATTTCTTGGCTTATGCTGCTATGATGGGCGGTGTAAGTTTTGATAACGGATTATTGCATTATACTCACGCTCTTGAACATCCGTTAAGTGCTGTAAAACCTGAACTTGCACATGGGTTAGGACTTGCGATATTATTGCCTGCCGTAATCAAAACAATTTATAAGGATAAAGCGGCAACACTTGCTGATATACTTGCACCTATTGCTCCGGAACTTAAAGGAACTCCTGACGAAGCACAAAAAGCATCAGATTATGTTTATAACTGGTTAAAATCCGTTGATGTTCCTGAAAAACTTAAAGATGAAGGCTTTAGTGAAAGTGATGTTGATAAATTGACTGATTTAGCATTTACAACACCTTCTCTTGACGGTTTGATTAATATAGGTCCGAGCGGAAATTCAAAAGAACTTGTAAGAAATATTTATAAAGAATCTTTATAAAATATACAAAAACACAAAAAAGAGGAACTTAAAAGTTCCTCTTTTTTGTTATAAACTCTGCTTATTCTTCACTTTCTAATGATTGATGACCGGATTTGTGAGATTTTAATAAAACACCACGTTTAGAGGTTTGAATAAAATCAATCATTTTTTCAATATATTCATTTGTTGGGATTTCAGCGTGAATTTTTTCAATTGCCTGAGAAGTATTATAATCTTCAGAAATTAAAAGTTTAAATGCTTCATTAAGATGTGTTCTTGTTTCTAAATCGACTCCTCTGCGTTTAAGAGCAATTACGTTAATAGTTCTTGGTACAGGAGGACGTCCTTCACCTTTTGAATATGGTAAAATATCTTGTCTTGAAGCAGAAAATCCACTAACAATAGACATAGTACCAATTCTTATATTTTGATGGAATACGCTCATGCCGCCGACAAAAGCTCCGAATTCAACATGAACATGTCCGCCAAGTGTTACTAAATTTGCTAAAATAACCTGATCTTCTAATACGCAGTTGTGAGCAACATGTGCTCCGACCATAATTAAACATTTATTACCTATTCTTGTTGTAAAATCGCCGCAAGCAGCTGCTCTGTGGATAGTAACATTTTCTTTAATAATGGTTTCATCACCTATAATAACTTTTGTTTCTTCTCCTTTATAACCTAAATCTTGCGGTTCTGAACCAATAGTCGCAAAAGGCGAAATTGTGCAATTTTTGCCAATTTCAGCATATTCAATATGCGCATTTGAAATAACTCTCGTTCCGCTGCCTATTTTTACATTTTTCCCTATAACAACGTAAGGACCTATTATGGCATCTTCTGCGATTTGAGCCGATGGATCAATTATAGCTGTCTTATCTATCATCAAAATATCCTCTCTTACATAACAATAACTTACTTTATTATATTACAAAACCGAATTTTATAGGAAACCTTTATATTATTTTAATATGAAACAGTTTCATCTTTATTACCTATTTACTTAAAAATTAAAAAAATATATAATCAGTATACTATGAGCATTTTATCCGTAAAAAATCTGAATTTGGGTTTTAATACCGAAGAAGGATTTAAACAGGCATTATTTGACGTTACATTTGACCTTGAAGCAGGCAAAACTCTTGCACTTGTGGGTGAATCCGGCTGCGGAAAAACAATGAGCGCAATGAGCATTTTAAACCTCTTACCCAAAACTGCAAAAATAACAAGCGGACAAATCATTTATAACAATGAAAATCTGCTTGATAAAACACAACAAGAAATGCAAAACATCAGAGGAGGAAAAATTGCACTAATTCCGCAGGATCCTATGACTTCGTTAAATCCTCTATACACACTCGGAGACCAATTGCTGGAAGTTATAAAAATTCATCAGAACCTTCATGGGAAAGAAGCACTAAAAAAGGCAGAAGAAGCATTTGATGCAGTTCAGATACCGTCAGCAAAGGATAGATTAAAAAATTACCCTCATGAATTTTCCGGAGGAATGAAGCAAAGAGCTATTATTGCAATGGCATTAGCCTGTAACGCTGAAATTATTATTGCTGATGAACCAACCACAGCACTGGACGTTACTATTCAGGCTCAAATAATGAATCTTTTAAACCAAATTAAAAAAGATAATAATGCTGCGATTTTACTTATCACACACGATTTAGCTCTTGTAAATGAAAACTCAGACAAAATTGCTGTTATGTACGCAGGCAGAATTATCGAACAAACAGATTCAGCTGAATTTTTTGCCAACCCAAACCACCCTTATTCAAAAGCCCTGCTAAAATCCGTTCCATCAGATAAAATATCACGGTTGGCAACCATTAAAGGGCAACCCCCAACACTAATGCAAAATATCAGCGGATGTAAATTCAATCCCCGTTGTGATTTTTGTACAGAAAGATGCACTCAAAAAGTTCCCCCTCTTTTAGAAATTTCTGAAAATCATTACAGTGCTTGTTTTCTTAATACAATTTAAATTAAAGATTTTATAGCTAATATCAGCAGAATAATCCCACCTGTTATTTGCAATATTTGAGTTTGTATTTTTTTTATAAAATTTCCAAGCCAAAAACCACCTTCAGACATTACAAAAGATAAAATTCCTATCACCAGACAGGATATAAAAAGGTTTGTATCGGTAAGTTTTATAGTTGTACCGGAAATCAAAGCATCAACACTTGTTGCAACCCCAAGACCCAAAAGACATTTTAAATCAATACATTGAATTTTATCCCCATTTTCATCACGAAAAGCTTCAAGTATAAAATTTATACCCAAAATTAAAAAGATGAAACAAACAATAAATTTACTGTACGGCAATAATATATCATACACTTTTAGAGTTGCAAGATAACCGATAACAGGCATTAATCCCTGAAAAAGCCCCATAGTAAAAGCTAATTTTATAGAATTTATTCTTCTGTTATTTCTAAATATTAACCCCTGAGAAAAAGAAACTACAAAACAATCTACTCCTAAAGCAACCCCAAGCATAATAATTTCAACTATACCCATACTTCTACCTCGAAAAGCCTGTTCCAAGGGAAAGAATATCTTACATCAATTTTCTTATTTAAAAATATTTCTAATTTTTCTTCATAAGGTTCCATCAGTTTTGAAATTTTCGAATCAGGGGAAGAAAGTTGCTGCCTCACATTTGCCTGATATCCCCAATCGTCAAGAAATCGCGTAATTTGTAATTTATCAAAATTTAACTTGTTAAATTTTTTAGCACAAAATTTAAATTTTGCTCCGCAAATCAAACTCCCCAGAGTATTTGCAGAAGTATTCCACGCACTATAACCATAAAATATATCATTATTTAATTCATTCTTAAACATAGAATTTACAAAATTGTTATCTGCACCATTTGCAAAACGAACATCCGCAATCATAAAAGGCTTTTGCGGAAATTTAAAATCACCACAGAATGCCTCCGTGGTCTGCTTCATTACAATTTCACCCTGATTAACTTTAAAATTATTCACATACAATATCAAATCTGCTTCTTCATAATTTGAAACCTCACAACCTGCAAGCTCAATTTGGCCATTAACAGATTTTGAAATTGAAACATCCTCATAATTTGAAATGAGATCTGTACAAGTTGGTTCAGTATAAATCGGACAAATTTTTAACTTTTTATCTATTGCCCTTGATAATAAACTCAAAGGAATCTCATCAGCACCAGTTTTTGTAAAACCTCCAAGTTTTTGGAGTTCTTCTGCCTCTTGTACGTTCAAACCATAGCTGGCGCAATCATCTTTTGAAAAAACCAAAGTTTCAAAAATTCCCTCCTTCTGCCACTCTATATATCTTTTATTTATTTCAAAATTCCGCTTTCTTGTTGACAAATAATCTTCTATTATTTCTTTTGGAACATCAGTTTCAGCAACACCATTTTTATGTAACTCGTAAGAATACTTAAATATTTTTTTCCCGTATTCTGACCAATAATCTTTTTCCTCTTCATTAAAATTGTTGTTAGAAATACGCATTATACTGGAAACAGCATAAATTTTGGCTTCTTTGGATTTTAATATTACTTTTATTTTATCCAGTTTAGCCTCTAATTCTCCTAATGTTTCACTTCCCCTGCGCGACGGAATTAATCCGCCGTAAACCAAAGTATCAAGGGAAAGAACAATTGCATCAACCTTTGGTAATTTTTCCAACCAAACTAATAAAGCATTTTTGTCAGCGGTTTTAGTTAAACCACCTAAAAATTTGCGTTCAGGAATATAAAATTCAATATCACTATCGATACCCGCAATAATCTTGGGCATTGTGTAACAAACAGGTCTGTTATCTATTGGTAAAAATGCAATCTTCATAATCAAGATTATATCCATTTTTAGAACTATGGGCAATTTTTATACTATAATACAAGTATGATTACTGTTGCAGATTTAGATAAATTAGTAATAAAATATGAGACTCCGGATTTTATAAAGGATGATCCCATACAAATACCACACAGATTTTCAAACAAGAAAGATATAGAAATTGCGGCTTTTATATCTTCATTGCTGGCATATGGAAGTCGCAAACAATTTATAAAAAAACTTGATTCATTATTCACAAATATTGCACAAAATGAACCTCTTAACTTTATAAAAAATTTTGAACCCGGATTGATAGGGGATTTTAATTATAGATTTGGGAAACCAAATGATTTTATATGCATTTTTAATATTCTGAAAGAACTATACAATACATCTGAAGGTCTTGAAGATTTATTTTCATACGGCTATAAACAAAACAAAATGTTTGAAACCGTAGTTGATTATTTTTACTCTAAAGCAAATCAAAATGCAGGACAAGGATTTTACCATATGATTCCAAATCCGCACAATGGAGGCGCAATGAAACGAATGTGTATGTTCTTGCGCTGGATGATTAGAAAGCCCCCTGTTGATTTGGGAATCTGGAATTTTATGCCGGCTTCTGAATTATATATCCCACTTGATGTCCATGTAGGAAGGATCTCAAGACAAATTGGCTTATTAGAAAGAAATGCAAATGATTTTAAAGCTGTTATTGAACTTACAAAACAATTAAAGGAATTTTGCCCGCAAGATCCAATCAAATATGATTTTGCTATTTTTGGTTACGGTGTAAATCAATAAATACGATTATTTTAAAATAATATTAAGAAATGTAAACATGCTGATATTATTTTAGCAATTTTTTGTATTCAGAAGACTTTATATAAATATATAAAGCTCTCTCTTCTTATTTAAACGGATAGGCCTTGGTAATTTACAAGGTCTTTTTTTTATGCATTTAAAAATTATCAAAAATGTATTATAATGTAATATATATGGAAAAAGAGGATTTATAGATGAAAAATATTTTGTTATCACTTTCTTTGTTTATACTATTCTGTAGCATAGGCTCAATACCTACAAATGCAAACGATGAATATCCTGCTGTTGATTTTTCGCAGATTAACAAGCAAGAAGAAATGTTGAATAATTCTTCTGATATTACAACATCTGACGAAGATACTACACAAAATAAAGAACCTGAAAAAAATATAAGTACAAAACCTCAACCAACCCCAAATGCACAACCTGAAAAACCTCTGACAGAATCAGAAAAAATTAAAACTGAGGAACATACCCCAAGGACAAAATATGGTTTAATAAAGGGCTCGAAATTCGAATCAAAAAATCAAGAAGTTACAAAATATGGCTTACCACAAAGTTCAAAATTTCATGATAAAACAAACCCTGAAAAGACCAAATATGGTTTAATGGAAGGTTCAAAATTTGGTTCTAAGAATGAAGAAACTAAATATGGGCTCCCTGAAGATGAAGCAAATAAAGATAAGTCTAAATACGGACTATCAAAAGCTAAAAATTACGATTCTAAATACAACCAGAAAAAATACGGAACAAACTCACAATATAAACAAGACTCAAAATATGGGTTACAAAAAACATCCAGATATCATTCAAAGGGTGACAAAACAGAATCCAGATATGGTCTGACTTCCGGATCTAAATACTATTCAAAATACGACAAGTAACAAGATTAAAAAACGGAGAGAAGGGGATTTGAACCCCTGGTGAAGTTGCCCCCACAACGACTTTCGAGATCGTCACCTTAAACCACTCGGACATCTCTCCTCTATCATTTTATTACAACAATTGTTTTTTTACAATTTTTATAAAACCAATTTTGTAATATTATAACAAAATATAAATAACAGAAGAGGACTTTATGATTAACGAATGGCTGACTGCAGATTGGTGGTTAAACCCACAAATTGATTATCTTGTATGTTTACAAAATATCAGGCTATCAACCGGAGGTGCTTTTGATAACCTTTTCCTGCATATAACTGCTTTTGGAGAACTTGCAATTCCTACAATTGTTATTTGCATAATATATTGGTGCATTGATTTTGAAGCCGGATTTTACCTGTTTACGGTTCAAGGACTTGGATTATACATCGCAAAATTTTTGAAAATGGTCGGATGTATATATCGTCCGTGGATTTTAAGTGATAAGATTAAACCTGTAGAATCAGCTTTAAAGATGTCCGGAGGATACTCTTTCCCAAGCGGACATACGGCAATGGCAACAACTACTTGGGTGGGACTTGCTGTGCTGCTCAGAAAACGTAAACTGTTAGCCTCTTTATTAGTATTTTTTACTATACTCATTGGATTTTCAAGAAACTATGTCGGCGTACACACTCCTCAGGATGTATTGACTAGTTTAATTTGCTGTTTTGCATTTGTTATAGGAGGATTTTATCTGATTAAATGGTGCGATCAAGACAAAAAGAGATATGCGTATTTTTTAGCAATATTTAATATTATATGCTTGATTTCTCTGTATTATATCCTTACAAAGGAATATCGCATCGATTATTTTAATGGAAAAAGAATAGCAAATCCTCAACATGCGGTATACTCTTCCATAATGTATTTTGGATGGATTATGGGAATGATCAATGGAGCAGTAGCTTGTAAAAACTTAACTCCGTATAATCCTAAAAACGGTACTTTAAAAGCTCGAATAAATATCGGAATTATCGGAACTATAATATTAATTTTACTGTTTAAAACTGTTGGGGAATTCTTTTTTGCAGGTACACACAATTATTATCTGACATATATTGCAATGTTTACAGTTGCAGCATATCTGACATTTGGATTCCCAATAATTATCAGAAAATTTTACAATAATTAATTAAAAAACAGAGAGGAGGGGATTCGAACCCCTGGTGAAATTGCTCCCACACAACCTTTCCAAGATTGCACCTTAAGCCACTCGGACACCTCTCTACATTTGATTTATATATTTATTCTAAATTTATTAGAAATTAATATTGCATTATATATACGGATATTATGTTATAATATATTGTAATATTTTTGTAACAACAAATACATTACAAGTATATTCTATAATATTTTATTTATAATGTAAATAGTTATATTGTAACAATATGATTTACATAAGAGGTGGTTAATGATTAAAAAAATTTTATGGGGATTAATTTTAATTATTCTTACGTTTTATATGTATACTTTTTGCAAAACTTCATGTATGACATTTATTTATTCAAATCCATATATTGAAACAAAAGGTTTTCCATATATAGGCAAAACACTATACCACATTGATAATGTTCTTAACAGTACAAAATTTTCACTACTTCTGGACGGGAAATATATAAAATATTTATATTCAAATCCTTACGGCAGCGGCTTTTTAAGAAACAATCCTATACCTAACGATTTAGACTACTCTATTGGAATAGATTTAGGAACATATAAATACAACGGAAAAAACACAAAAGAAATTGCAACCAAAATTGTGGATAAAATTGACCTGTTTTATTTTTATTTTACAAATAATATTTTTTCTGAAAATGAAAACGGATTTTATTCCACTGTGAACCCATTAGATATGCTTAGGCACAATACAGATTACAGAAACAAACATATATCAGATATTGAAAATTATCTAAATAATGTACTCCAGAACAAACGATATCTGAAATTGACAGCAATTCCCGAAAATGAAGAGAATATAACAAATGTCATGATGCCATACTTAATGAACTCTGATGAGATTTTAATACAAAATTCTAAACAACTTATTTTATATTCAGATACAATCGAATATAACAATAAAATGCCCCATTACCTAAGGGAGCTTTCAGTTATGCCAGAGTTTTATGCCAAAATTAAAACAGCTAAAACTACTAAAAATGTTGAATTTGTTCCTGAAGTTCATTGGGGAACAAAAATGCAATTATCCAGAAGATGCTTCGGTTCTACAGTATTTAACAACTTATATTCATTGAAATATATAAAAAATGTAAATTGGCTGAATAATGATCAAGATTATATATACGCAAGAAAATTATCATTCATAAGACACCTTAACGAAATAGAAAACCTCTCGAGCATGAAAAAATCACCGGTAAAAATATTAAAACGAATCATGCAAACTGCTGAAATGATACATCCTCTGCTAAGTGATAAAGAATATAATGACGCCCAAAGATTTGTTTTTGAAAATCTTAATAACAGAGATGTACAAATTCTTAATGAAATAATGAATATTTATGGAAATCTCGAAAACATAACTAAAAATACTGCACTGTTTTCAATGTTAAAACACTCTTTAAAAATCAAAACAATGATTCAGACAGCAGAAAACCTGACAAATGAATTAATAAAAAGAAATAATATAAATGCTAAAACAATTTCTGAATTAAAAGCAATGAATAAATATTTGGAAGATAACATTTTAATTTCTGAAAACATAGAATTCTCTTCGACCGATTTTAAACAAAAGAATGAAAAATTAGTTGAAACTATTGTTGGAGAAATGAATAAGATTGTTGACACCTCAAGAATTCAATATTTTGCAAATTTATTTAGCAATATATACTACAAAGCAGGTTACCATAAAGTTAAAATTATATGGTATGACAAAGATAAGATGGCAATAATAAAAGATGATTTTACAAAAAATATTACGGATCTAAAATCTTTTATCTCTGATAATTATTTTCCTGAAGAGATGATTAATAAAATAAAATTTGTCACATCTAAAGAAGCTCAAAAATTACCAGACAAAGGTATTTCATATAACACAAGCGTAATATATGGAGTAAAAACTCCAGAATATAAAATTTTTGAAAAAGCTTTGCTGGACGATAAAGTAAACTTCAATACCAAATTGAAATTTGTTATTTTCAAATAAATATAATTAGGCCGTATCTAAATATATCTATAATATTCTTCATTTTTTATTTAGGTTTTATTTTAGGGAATTATATATAAGTTACCACAAAAAATAGAGAGAAATGGCACCCTAAACTGGTTTCAGGGCCTATTTATTTTGACTGAATTGATAAATTCTGAAACAAGTTCAACATGACACTCTTTTCTGTCATCCTAAATTTATTGTCAATTGTCATCCTGAATTTATTTCAGGATCTAAATTTTTAAGATGCTGAAAACAAGTTCAGAATGACAATACAGCTGATTTTCAATGCATATTAGTGATAAGTTCTATTTAATTACATTATTTTATTATTTAACGATGAGAAGCATCAAGATCCCAATTTGCACGAATTACACTCCTTAAATAGTGATCATAATCACCAATAGTACCATCTTTTCCAAAACCTATCATGAACATATCGCGTCCAAGCATATTAGGTAATTTTGTACTATTGACATCTAAAAACCCATCCCCATTTTTATTAACACAAAATGATGCCCCCATACTCAATTTTTTACAATAATAATTATAGCCTCTAAAAAGCTGAGATGTATTAATAGTGCCACAATCAGGGCAATCATATCTAACATATGAATTTGCAAAAGATACAGAACCGGTACCTTTTACAAATTTTTCCACAAAAGTTCCGTTTTTCAAAACTTTTAATTTACGAAAATCATCACTCATTTCCGCTGCTAAAGCCGTAGTTCCGGCCTGCGATAATTCTGCGTGAGCTTTTTGCAGTTGAGTTGTCAAAACTCGTTTTTTATAATTATCTGTCAGTACAGGCATTGTTAGCATGGCAATAACACCAATAACACCTATTGTTATCAAAACCTCAGCTAAAGTAAAACCCTTTTTCATAATGCTTTACCCCCATATTGTCAACGGGCAACATCTATATCCCAATCTGCACGAATTATTTTTCGCAGATAATGGTCATAATCTCCAATGGCACCATCTCTTCCGAACCCTATCATAAACAGATCTACACCCTCCTTATTAGGGCCCTTAGTACCGTTTATATCAAGATACCCATCTCCGTTAGAGCCAACACACACAGAAGCACCGGCTTTTGTTTTGCCGCAACTGCAATTTGAGCAATAATCCATCATATGTGAAAACGACTCATTACCATCCAAATCAGTTTCGTATGAGGAGGCAAAAGAATGTGACCCACTTTTATTTACATATCTGCGAATAAAATCACCATCCCGCAATATTTGAGAATTTCGAAAATTATCTCCATTCTCTTCAGCTAAAGCCATCGCACCAGCTTGGGACAATTCAGCATACGCTTTTTGCAGTTGAGTTGTCATAACTCTTTTTTGATATGCAGTAGATAAAGAAGGAATAGTCAAAGCCGCAACAACGCCAATTATACCCATCGTTATCATAACTTCTGCTAAAGTAAAACCTTTTTTCATATTAATTGTATCCTTTTTTATTATTAATGAGCCGCATCTAAATCCCAATCCTCTTTTACTATTCTTCTAAGAAACACACTGTAATCAGGATCTATACTTCCTGATTTATTAAATCCAATAGAAAAAGCATCTCTTCCTATTGAATTTGGCCCTTTTGCGCCATTTACATCGAGAAATCCGTGACTTTGTCCATTTGCCATACAAAAAACCGCCCCGGCTTTTGTTTGCTTGCATTGATAATTATCTCCAAGTTCATTTTGAAGATAAAAACCACCGCCGCCATCGACATACTCATATGGTCCGCTTATATATGTATATGAACCGGTTAAATATTTATCTATAAAACGATTATTTCTTACTGCACGAGAAGTGCGAAAATCGTTAGTCATCTCATCTGCGACAACCATTCCTGCGGCTTGAGATATTTCTGCATAAGCCTTTTGCAACTGTGTAGTCATAACTCTTTTTTGATATGCAGTAGATAAAGAAGGAATAGTCAAAGCCGCAACGACTCCTATTATACCCATAGTTATCAAAACTTCTGCTAAAGTAAAACCTCTCTGATGTTGCATAATAATCCTCCAATTGGTGTATTACTATTATAACATATCTTAGCTAATTTTTCAATATTTTCATCTGTGGTATAATCATCTTGGAGATAGTATGAGTAAAAACCATATACATATTCTTAAACATACAGCCAGTTATATCCCATCAAAATTGCTTGTTGGAATAAATACTTTGATTATTGTCCCACTCTATGCACATCTGTTAGAAGTTAAGGAAATGAGTATTTATTTTATCGCAATACAATTTTTGAATATTATGTGCACAGTATCTTCTGACTGGATAACAAAGTCTATATTGAGATTTCATGAAAAATTTAACATACAAAATAGAATTGAAGATTTTTATTCCAACATTCTCAGCTTTTCTATATTTACCCAAATAATTGTTATGCTCATATACTTCTCTTGTTCAAATCTTCTGCAATTATATCTGGGAGTAGATTTTTTAACAATTATTCTTTCCGCATGTTTGGTTATACCTAGCGGAATAAGACAACTTTTATTTCAATATTTAAGAGTAAAGGATAAAAGTTTTTTATATACCGTTAGCATTTTATTTTATCAGATTTTAAATATATTGATTTTTTTGATATTAGTTAAACATGTTCCAAATGCAAATTCAATACTAATTTCTATGAATATAGCTATGTTTATAATTGATATGTATATACTTAATTATATTGATTTTGACATTAAGCCGAGATTTAAATTTGATATTAAGATTACCAAAGAAATTATACAATACGCATCTCCTCTTGTAATAACAAATATATGCTACTGGGTAATTATGCATTTTTCAAAACTATATTTTCAATATAAATCCATATTTTTATATACTGCAATAATAGGATTCTTTCATCTTTTCACCTATAATATTTTACAGCCTTTTGCATCAGTTTTTATGTTTGCGGGTTTTCCGGAATTAGTGCATAAATATGAACACAATATTCCTATTAAAAAGTACTGGACAAGTATTATACAACTTTATTCAGTTTGTATATTGCCGATAGTTATGACTTTTTTATACTTCCATAAAGAAATCACAAGCTTATTTTTTCCTAAAGAATATCTTGTCGGAAGCGTTATATTACCTCTGTTTGCATTTTCTCTTTTTATACATGAACTTATAAAACTCGTAAATACCAAATTCCATTTGAAAAACAAAACCAACATAGAAATGATTATTGCTCTTTGTTCTTTATCTCTTTTGGTTGCAGCAAATATTATATTAATGCAAAGGTTCTCATTGTTTGGCGCAGGTTTGGCATTTTTTATATCTGAATTATTTTTGTTAATATTTAATACTTTTATTAAAATTGAAAACTTCGAGTTTTTAAATTATTTTAGCATTATCAAATCAATTGTCATCATTTCACTAATTGGAATTTTTACGTATGCTATTATAATTGCACCTTTTATATTTATATTCAAAACAACAGTACTGAGTGCAGGAATAAATATAACAAAAATTATTTTATTTGCCACAATATATTATTTTATTTGCTATTTGTTTAGAAATTATATACTTAAAACATAGATATTTTAATTTACAAAGTAAGTTTTCTTTCTTATCTTAAATTTTTGTTTATTCTTCAAAAGAACTTTTTTCAAGTTAGCATAATACTTGTCTTGCTCCGGTGTTGTATTATACCTTACCCAAATCTTGTACATTGTATAATCTCTAGGAATATTTCTTTTTGGAACAAGTTCAAATTTCATATCAGTAGAAAGATCATTTTTAAGCGCAAAGTCATGAAAATCCTTTATACCCAAAGTGTATTCATTTTTTTCTAATATAAAAGTGTCCTTATTTTTTACATAAAGATTTAAGTAATGAAACCCGCAATCAAAATAAATATTCTTTAATCTATTAATTATTTTTTGCATTTTATTCCTATCAGAAGACACAGACAATGCGGCCTTACTAATAGTAGGAGTAATAATTTTCCTAAACTTACGGTCTTGAACAAATTTTTGTTCTTCCTGAATTTCTTTTATATTCTTCATTCTGAGGATTTTACCAATATCAGTTTTTACATAATCTTCGAGAATTGACATATATTCTGCGGGAATATTATTACGGCTTTTCAATTCTTTTACAACATCACGCAAGGAAATAATCAGAACTTTCATTTTTCCGTCACGCAAAAAATCCTCATATAATTTTCCGGATTTAAATACACGTCCGACAATATCTACAATATTTATATACTCATTTAATAACTGTATATCTCTATTTTGTAAATTTGCCCCGATAAAATCATATATTTCTTGTGCTTCTTCAGGCTCAAGTACAGGATAAATCATATCTGTTAATTGCAATGTGCGTTTAAAAATTTTAATAGGGTTAAATTCAAACGCATCTTCGGGATAAACAACTTTTAAATGATCCGCAAAACAATACATCAATAGCTCAACATATTTATCACCATCAGTTAATGAATACAAATCCTTTAAATACTTTATTGCTGAACTACGGAAAAATACATTTGGAGCATAGAGCCTGTATTCCAAATTCAACGGTCCGGTAGATGCCAATTCTGAATTTATTTCAATATTGGAAATTTTGCCTTTATGTCTGATTTTTGCACAAAAACTCAATGTTATAGACAAAATTCTTTCATATTTTAACATATTATCGTTATATTTTATAATGTCACTATAAAACATCATTAAAGGATAATCTTTTAATAGCATTTTGCCAGGTTCGAGAACATATGGCATATAATAGCGAAGTGTACCATCTCTTGATGATATCTTTGTCAAGTGATTAACATATTTCTTATTTGATATAGCATCATCCAACGAAGAGGATATTTCTTCTTTAAACTTATTATGTTTCTGATTTAAACTATTTAAACAACCTACAGCAGAATGTATTGAATAAAAATTTTTATCCTCATTCATCTCTATATAAGTAACTAACGAATATTGAAAAGCATCCATTTTACTAACAATTTCATCAGCTATATCATCCTTTGTTTTATCATCGGAATAATCAAAAGTTCCAAGGTCAATAAGGATTTCATAATCTAAATCATTTGGTATTGGATTATTTTTCAAAAAACCGCTTCCATACCCATTTGTATAGACATAATCAAACTTATAACCGGCAGAACTGGCTATTTGACGAGCACCATTTAACATTTTATCTAATTCATATATAGTTTTGGAAATATCTTTCATTCCGGCAGTTTCAGTATATGGATTAACATACATAAAAGTTACAGTATGATTTAGATACCAATAACAAAAGAAAGATACCAACACTGACACTAATAACAATACTTTTACAAATGTAAATTTTTTCATAATAATATTACTCCGATTATGATACTACCTTTAATCAGCATCCAGATATTCTGTGACTAACTCTGCCATGCATTTTCTGTCTGCAAAAATTTCATTTTCATTAAAATATATTCCGATTTCTCTTTCTGCGCTTTCAACAGAATCAGAACCATGAACAACATTGTATTCCATAATTTCGGCAAAATCTGCACGAATAGTTCCAACTTCAGCTTTATCAGGATCAGTTGCACCCATTAAATGTCTTACACCTGCAACCGCATTGTAACCTTCAACAACCATTGCTACAATTGGACCGCTTTGAATATATCTTATCAATCTTGGATAAAAAGGCTTTCCTTCATGCTCGGCATAATGAGCTTTTGCCTGCTCGTCAGTAACCTGAAGCATTTTCAGTGCTGTTACTTTGTAACCTTTTTGTTCAAATCTTTTTACTATTTCTCCGATTAACCCTCTTTGAACCCCGTCCGGCTTAATTGCGACAAATGTTCTTTCTTCCGCACGCATAATATTTCTCCTCTTTAAACTCATAATTATACCCTATTCTACCAAAAAATTTTAAATTTTACAAATCAATAAGTTCAAAGGACTGATATTCCGATTTTGATTTATACTCTTTTTCTGCTAACAATAGGGATTCTTTTAGCAATTTATTTATTTGAACAGGAGAACCGTTTTTATCTTTCACTACAATTCTTGGAACATTTTTTAATACGAAAAAACCTTGTTCGCCTTTAGAAATAAAATCATCTACCGCACAAGAATATTTCTTTTCGGAATCCTTTGGTTCTCCATTTTCATCAAGCAATTCTACTCCATTAATTTCTATTTGAATAATTTTATATGTTTTATCTTCTATATTACCTTTTCCGGTTAGCTTTATATTTCCGGAGCATTGAACAAATCGCGCATTACCGGAATTTTTATACATCCTGTTCACTGTTGCATTAGAAAAAACTTCTTTTAACTGACTTACAGATAAATTCATTCTTACTATAGGAGTTGAAGCACAGATAACTTTTTCAAAATCATAATTTGTTATTACATCGCTATCATCTGTTTTCAATGGAAACATTGTAAACCCTGTAGAATGAAATGCAATATCCGTACCTGCAACTCTTTTCATATTGTCTGATATGAATGTCCCCAAAGCACAGGGCTCAGAGTACCACTTATAAAGATTCAAAACTCTTTTGGCAAATGGTTTGTATAATTCAACTTTTTCTTCATATTCAGCTAAAAACTTATCATATTCAGAAGATATCTTAAAATTATCAAGAGAATACTCTTTCACATCCGAAATTTTAGAATCAATATTCATTTTATAAAGAGTTCTTGCAAAAGCAAGCGGGTAATAAATATTGTTTTTAAAATCCGGTTTTATAGGCGAATGTTCATGCCCGCCTATAATCAAGTCGATTTTTATCCCATGCTCTGCTGCAAAATCCTTTAACTGCTTACTGTTTGGATACCAATGATGATTTAAAATTATAAGATTGTCGTATTCTTCTTTTACAATATCGGACAAATTTAATAAGGATTTTTTGGCATCTTCAAATTCATAACCAAATCTATTGACAACAGAAGTATTTAAACAAAAGCCGGTAATTAAAACTCTTCGGTTTTCAATTTTTACAATTTTGTACCTTGGAACAATATCAGAATATTCACCTGTTTTAATATCTTTTATATTTGCACATACAAAATTTATTCCTGCATCACTCATATCTTTAAGTGCAGATTTATAAAATAAAAAACTTTCGTCATTAAACCCAAAATCATTATTCCCAATAGTTATAAAGATTTGAGCCTGCGGAAGCTGTTCTTTGAAACTAATATAAGAATCTACAGATAAATCTCTTTTATAAATCCCTTTAAACAAATCCCCACAATCAAGAACTATAAACGGCTTTGCTGATATATAATCTTCCTTTATACCGCTAAGTAATGTACATAAATTCCGACATTCCTGATGAGAATCTGTTAACGCATACACTGTAATTGCCATAAATTAAGAATAACAAAAAAATAAAATTCATATCAAAAAATTGTTGCAAAAAAATAAAAAAGTAATATAATACAATCGTCTGCATGAGGTCTTTTATTTGTAACAAATTGTTTATAAAATAGCAAAAAACAGATTTATATACGTTGTTGTGTTTGATAGGGGTGAATATGGCGACAATACAGAAAATTTCTTTTAAGAGCGAAGACTCTACAAATTTATTGGATAAATTTCGCAGCACAAATACAATGCCTGCACAGGTAAATAAACAAGCACCGGAAACATCACAAAAAAATAATTCTGCCCCGGACAAAACACTTATGTATGTATCTTCTGCGTTAGCTTTGACATCCCTCGGTGTAACCGGTGCGATTGCAATAAAAAACGGAAAACTTAATAAAGTTGTTAAAAATTTAACATCCGAACTGGAAAACGCAAATTCTGCAGTAACAAGGCTTTCTGAAGAATTAAGAAATGGCGCAGATAATTTACAACAAAAATCCGAAGAACTTATTCAGAAGTTTGAGAATTCTCTATCAGATAAAGATAAACAAATAAAAGATCTTGGCAAATGGCAGGACGGACAAATTAACGGAGTAAAAGAGGAGCTTTCTTCAAGAATTCAACAAATTACATCATCCGTACAATCTGACGGAATGGAATCCATAATTTTAAAACCCGTAAATGTAAATGGAATTGAATTACGTGTCGCATCCGTAATGAACGGATACGGAAAATACACCCAAGATATAGAAAGAGATTTGAGAAGTGAGGCAACAAAAAGAATTTTCGGAATCATAGACCGAAGCAAAATTACCCCAAAAGATGAAATTATGATTAGAGTTCCAACTTCTGAATTTAAAGGATTTTCAAGTACCGGAGGTATGTCTGTTGTTCCGCGTGAAGTTGTCGCAAACCTCGGAGCAATAGTAAATTCTAAACAAAAAACAAGGCTCATTGTCGATACACCTATGTACCTTGGGCAAGTGCAAAATGATGTGTATTATTCTATTGTCAGAAAAGGTGAAAAGGAATATGAATATATAAGTTCAGCATCGAAAAAACCTTTAGCAAAACTGGAAAAAATAGATGAAATGAGGCTGCCAATATATACAGAAAAAGGGAAATCCGATCAGGTAGTTGAAGTTTTTATGGCAAGGAATAATGAGCAAATAGTTGATTTAGACTTATTACTTCCAAAACTTGAACAAAAATTATCAGAAAAAATTAAACATGCAATTTCTAAAAAAGAACCTTTTGAAATCAATTCCGGAAGCCTTACCGTTAAATACGATCCTTCGTCTGAAAAATACCGGAAACCAACCGCACTAATTAAATTTGATACAGTATTTTACAAAAATGACAAATTCAGAATGGATGGTCCTTTATTTGAAGGCACAAACAAGAACATATACAATAACGCAACACACGAAGCTGGGGAAACCGAAAGATTTATATATTTTGATAAATTTTTCTATGAAAATCTAATAAGAAATCATGAAAGTTCAAAAGAGCACCTGCGAGCAGACCTTATAATCGGGAACGATTGGCAAACAGGCGGAATTAGTGCAATGATGAGATTATTACCAATTGTAAAAAAACATTTTGGTATGGATCCAAAAGTTGCTCAGAAAATTTACCAGACACCAATTTTAACAATTATGCACAACGCGGGACTTGCCGGAGATGTTTGGCATTCTCAACCAAAATTATTAAATGTTATGTTTGGAGAACACGCAGAAATGATTACTAAAAATGCGTGGATGCCACAAAATGCAGGATTAAATTCAGATTCTCTTAACGGATTATTCCACGGCACAAACCTTAACCCGCAAACAATGGCAGCGGCATACTCAGATGTTATAACTCCGGTTTCTGAAGGTTATGGAAAAGAAATGGCCTCTCACAGTGGTTTTGGTGGTAATAACCATGATATTTTCAGAATGAGAGGAAGATACCATGAATTTGGAGATGTGGAACATGTAAAATATATTGCAAGACAAAGCGGTGCTGACGATAAGCTTGTAGTTCCTGAAAGTGTCGGTTATAAACCTATAACAAACGGCTGCGACAGAGTCAACAATATACTTACAGAAGAAAGTGCACGGAAAATAGAATCTGCATTGGGTTTAAAATTAGGATCCATAAGAGTTTATAAAAAGGGAGAAAACCTGTTGCACTGGCATAAACACAACAAAGATGTATATCTTAGAAAGGTTATTTCTGATCTCAATCAAGCAAAATCCGGTAACGGAAATCCTATGAATATTGAATTACCTGAAATGACAAATCTTGACGGTGTAAACATGAATACAATGGTTGTATCAACCGCAGGAAGAATTGCAGACCAAAAAGGACTTGATATCTTTGCTAAGTCTATTGAAGAATTTTTAACACGACATAGCAATGAGGAGAATTTGCCGTTATTTTATGCTCAAGGAGTCGGAGATAATGTATATATAGATGCACTACTTGATGTTAAAAAACGTATCGCATATAAATTCGGTCAAAAAGCAGCAGACAGAATAGTTTTTGCAAGATTATTCAGCGAAGCGGGAAGATATGACGGCTGCAAATTGATGTCTGATTTTACGGTAATGTCAAGCTGGTTTGAACCTTGCGGCTTGGTACATAAAGAAATCGCTGCATTTAGCGGATCTATTCCTTTGGTTAACAAAGTCGGAGGATTAACTGACGGCTTAAAAGACGGATTTAATGCCATATTCTCTGAATTTCATCATAAATACGAAAACTACGAAGAAGCAATAGAATTTAACAAAAAAGCATTTGCAGATGCACTAGACAAAGCATACGCACTATTTAACGATAAAAATAAATTTGCAAAAGTCCTCGAAAATTCATACAATGCAAACCATAGCTGGCTTAAAGAAAATGGGCCGATGGAAAAATATGCAAAAGTTTTTGTCGATTTAAAAGTTTTAAAACCTGAAATTATTCAATAATAAATTCTTTATAATTTATTTTTATGTATATTTAATGTACTATAATATCTATAAAATTATAAAGGAGTTATTATGAAAAATATTATTATTTTAAATGCAAGTCCGAGAAAAAATTTTAATACGGCAAAATTGCTTAAAGAGGCTCAAAAAGGAGCGCAGGAAAGTGGAGCAAATGCCGAATATTATAATTTGTATGATTATAATTTTAAAGGTTGTATGAGTTGTTTTGCCTGCCAGAGAAAAGATTCAAAAACTAACGGCGTTTGTGCAATTCCTGATGAAATTAAACCGATATTAGAAAAATGTATAAACTCTGATGGTATTATAATCGGAACCCCTGTATATTTTTCATATCCTACAGGAGTTTTCAGAAGTTTTATAGAAAGATTAATGTTTGCTAATCATACATATCTTGTAGATAAAGAAAACGGAGGTCTTAAAAGAAGACTTGATAAAACTATTCCAACAGGGGTAATTTTTACAATGAATTGTCCGGAGCAAATGGCTAAAGATATAAATTACGATACAATTTTGGGAGAGAACGTAAACAGCCTGAATCATATAATGGGTTATGCAGAAGCGCTATATTCATATGATACCTGTCAATTCGCAGATTTTTCAAAATATAATTGTGATTTATTTGATGAAAATCACAAAAAAGAAGTTCAACAAAAACAATTTCCTATTGATATGCAAAAAGCATACAATCTGGGGAAAAAGATTTGTGAATACAAATAACAACTAAAGTTATTTTATATAATATAAAAAAAACAGTATTCCTGCTGTAAGGAATACTGTTTTTGCTAATATTGTAACTATAAATATTAATAGTTCATTTCCCATCCATCAGATATTAATTTATCCAAGCAGGTTTCGCCGTAACCACTGCAATAAACACTACTTCGGTAGGCGCCGGCATCATAAACACCAACATGACCACTATTATAATAATTAAATTTAAATAAATCACGACCTGCCGCATTAGGTTGTTGTTTACCGTTTGTATCAACAGTAATATGCCCCCCATGAAGAAGCTGGAGAGATACAAACGGATGCACCTGTTTTTAAAGATGCACAAACCGAACCCATATCAACGAATGTACCATATCCATAACTACCATATCCTTCAACATATTTATAATCACCGGCAAATATTTGGCCTCCACTCGATCCACGCTCGAACCCAAATCCGTGTTCTCCACCATACTCATCATACCAAAATACAGAACAAGACAAGCCTGTTCTGTATTTTGGTGGAGGCGAGGACTCTGCCGAGAAAAACGATTAAGTATCGTTTTTCGAGAGGTAAGAACCCCTTGGGGTGAGACTCTTTAAGAATGATTAAAATTTATTGGTGGAGACGAGGGGAGTCGAACCCCTGTCCAAAACGGATGAAAATATACTTCTACATGCGTAGACTATTTTTTGCTCAATTAATTCAGGGAAAAGTCTAAACCATACGAATTAATCCTAGGTTTTATTTAAAGGAAACTCTAAACCTTGCAAAGTAATCTTGGTACGCCTACTTTGCATCAACGTATTGCCGCTTGCATAATGGACCTATAAAACCGGCAAGCTGGGCTTTATAAGTAGCTAAGCACTGACTTAGGCAGCTTTTGCAACTGCTCTTGAAAAATCAGCTTCAATTACATCGTTAGCATTTAATTTAATTGCCCGTTGATAACGGAGAACAGCTCTCCGACACGCTGCATACCCTCACCGAAACGTCCTGTCTAATCCAAAACGTCCCCATGTATATTTATGTGATATCAAAAATTGTAAATGTTCTATAAGATAATTTTAACAGGCAATTTTATGTTTTTCAAGCCTTATTTATTATTTTTTTCTTCGTCTTCTTTATAAAATGGGTTTTGTATATTTTTTATTTTTAGTAATTCATCCAAATCTTTTGCAACTTTTTCTTCTTCTTCTCTTAAATCCGGTTTTCTTTTATTTGAGTTGATAACATTTGCTACATTCATCATTGCAAGAGAGTTTAATGTTGCACGCAAAACAGCACTCTGATCCATATATTTATTCTGTTGAGGTTGTGGCATATCTTCTTCAGATTGTTGTTGAGCAAAATACTCTCCGCCCTGACCCATTTTATCGTCTGACAATTTGGCTGCCGTACCTGAAATATCTCCGCTTTTAAAATTAAATGCTCCACCGATACCGAAATATCCGGCAGATCTGTTATCGACCATATATACTACCTTCTGCTTATTTAGGGTTTTACTCCCAAATATACGTGTTTATATACTTTCTCTCACATATTATAAAATATATGACAAGTTATTAACTCGTCTAAATAAACTATTTTGCTACAATGTAAATAAATATTTACATTCTCATGATAAAAACCATTCGCACATATATTATACCATATTATATTGTAAATAAGAACAATACATGTTAAAATGATAAATATTGAACAAAAAATTAAACGAAGATTATAATAATAGGAGTTGGAAATGAAAAATCAGAAAAAGGGCTTTACCTTAACAGAATTACTTATTGCTTTGGGAGTTATAGGAATAATTGTTGCTATTTTAGTTCCAATAATTTTTAATTTAATACCTGATCAAAGCGTATTAATGGCTAAAAGGGCATACTACAGCATTCAAACAGTTGTAAGTGACTTGATAAATGATGAAGGATGCTATCCTGACAAAACACAATCTGCAGGAGCAGACAGAAGAGTTGGCTTTGATGATGGTTATGGCTATGCAAATTGCTTAAAATGGGGTGGCAGTAATGACACAAGACAATATATTAACAGCGAAGATGCAGTCGCAAAATTTGCAACATTATTTGCTGACAAAATAGATTTGAAAGAAGGCTCAACTACATCTTCATCTCAAGTCTTGAAAATTACAAATTTTGAAACAAAAGATGGTATGAAATGGTATATATACCCATTTAGTGGTTATGGTGGAAGTGTAATTAAAAATAAATATAACGATTTAAGAGCTATTACAGACTTATTTGCAATAATTGAGGTTGACGTTAACGGAGATGGGAATACGCCTAACTGCGGTCAATCTGTTATGACAAGTGCTTGTGAAGGAACCGCCAGAAATTTTGATCAATTTGCAGTTGCATTATCAACAGACGGTAAGCTGACAATCCTTGATGGTTGGGCAAGAAGTGCAGTCAAAGTTGGAAAAGATTTAAAAGGTTTAACTACGGATTCTGAAGGTACAATTGCCGCAAGAACCGGTGAAAGTTTTAACATCAAAGATATTGAATCAGAAGCTCAAGATAATTTATTACAAAAAATTAATGAAGATACAGGAAAAAATTACACAAGCATAAATCAGATAGAACAATCTGTATATGACGAATATACTGCAAAAAATCAATTAACAAGCGGCACATACAGAACATACCCTAATTCTGATTAATAAAGTAGTCGGATAATCGCGCTTTAAGATTTAAAGTGAGGAAAGTCCGCGCATCCCAGAACAGACATCCGGAGAAACTCCGGGCGGTGTGAACCGGCGGATAGTGCCACAGAAATGAAGACTGCCGATGGATTTTAATATCACAGGCGATGGTGCAACGGTGAGTTAAGAGCTTCACCAGCAAAATCGGAAGGTTTTGGCTAGGTAAACCCATGTCGGATGCAAGATCGAGTTCAAAGGTTATAAAGGTTGTTCGCCAACTTTGAGAAAAGATCGCTAGAGATTAGAAGTAATTCTAATACCAGACAGATGATTATCTAAAACAGAACGCGGCTTACGGACTACTTTATTTAATAAAAAAAGAGAGATATTTATCAATACCTCTCTTTTTTATAACATTATTGTCTTGTCTTATGTATCAATATTTGTTGCATAAACCGCATTCGATTGAATAAAGTCTCTTCTTGGTTCAACTCTGTCACCCATCAAAATATCAAATAACTGATCACAAAGCATTGCATCTTCAAGATTTACTTTCAGCAATGTTCGTGTTGCAGGATCCATTGTTGTTTCCCAAAGTTGTTGAGGCATCATTTCGCCCAAACCTTTGAATCGTTGGATTTGCAATCCTCTTTGTCCTCTTTCATCAATTGTTTTTTGTAATTTTTCAAACGAATTGATTTCAATATTTTCAGTATCTGTTTCTAATAATAATCCATCAGATTCTTCAATTAAGAAATCTCTGATTTTAGGATAAGATTCTTTTAATCTTTTATATTCAGAACTCTTTAAAATATTCTGTTGTAACACAACATGTTCTTCTTCATTTAAATGTAAGATAAATGAGTATTTAGCATTTTCAGCATTGTATTTAACTTCAACTTTATATTGCTCAGCTTCGGCAATATTGTAATTCTTTGCGTGATCCTGCAAATAATGATTTAAATATTGACAATGCTCATTCATCTTATCCTGACTATCAAAGTCAGCAATATCAATGCCTGATCGAACCAATCCTCTTAAAAATACCGCAGGGAATAAGTTCAAAATAGGGTTATTATAAGAACGATAAAATTCGGACATATTTTTGATTAATTCCAGCAATTCATCGCCTGATTTAACATTCTTTTTATCCTTATCAGAAAGACTTAGATTTTTGATTCCGCGTTCTTTTAACATTTTATCTAACACATGCTCATTAAACAAATATTCAGAAGTTTTGCCTTGAGTCACTTTGAATAAAGGTGGTTGAGCAATATATACATAACCATTTTCAATTAATGGTCTTGCATACCTGAAGAAGAATGTTAACATTAAAGTTCTTATGTGAGCACCATCAACATCAGCATCTGTCATAATAATAATTTTGTGGTACCTCAATTTATCAATTTCAACTTCTTCAGGATTACGGCTTATTTTTATACCGAAAGCCTGAACCATAGACTGAATTTCATTATTTGCATAAATTCTGTCTAATCTTGCTTTTTCTACGTTCAAGATTTTTCCTCTCAAAGGTAAAATAGCTTGGAACATTCTGTTTCTGCCCTGTTTTGCAGAACCGCCTGCGGAATCACCCTCAACAAGGAAGATTTCGCATTGAGAGGCATCACGATTAGAACAATCTGCCAATTTACCAGGCAAAGTAGAATTTTCCAAAACAGATTTGCGTCTTGTTAATTCTCTAGCTTTTCTTGCAGCTTCTCTTGCACGTTGAGCCTGAAGTGTTTTTTCAATTATAGCTTTTGCCATTTTAGGATTAAACTCAAGCCACTCTTGCAATTTATCTTTAACCGCATCCTGTACTGCTCCTAATGCTTCTGCTGAACCCAGTTTTTCTTTTGTCTGACCTTCAAATTCAGGGTTAGGGATTTTAACGGAAACTATTGCAGTTAATCCTTCTCTAACATCATCACCGGAAAGATTTTGCTCATTATCTTTCAGAATTTTATTTTTTCTTGCATAATCATTTAATACACGAGTAATTGCATTTCTAAAGCCTGTTAAATGAGTACCGCCTGAATGTGTATTGATGTTATTTGCAAATGATAAAACATTTTCTGTATAAGAATCAGTATATTGCATAGCAACTTCAACCTGAATATCACCGACAACTTTGTCTATATAAATTGGTTTATCGTGCAAACAATTTCTGTTTTTATTTAAAAATTCAACATAACTCCCAATACCGCCTTCGTAGTGGAAAATTTCAGGTTCTTCCATACCGGGATGCATAAAAATAATTTTTAAACCTTTATTTAAGAATGCCATTTCTCTTAAACGAGTACCGATAACTTCCGCATCAATTTCGGTTGTCTCTGTAAATATTTCAGGATCAGGCCAGAATGTTGTTTTAGTACCTGTTTTATCTGTTGGCTCGCCTTTTTCAACAGGAGCCATAGGTTCCCCTCTCATATATTCCTGACGCCATACAAACCCCTGACGGGAAACTTCTACCATATATTTTTCAGATAAAGCGTTTACAACAGAAGCTCCAACGCCGTGCAATCCTCCAGAAACCTTATAACCACCGTCACCGAATTTCCCTCCGGCGTGAAGAACGGTATGAACAATTTCTAAAGCAGACTTGCCTGTTCCTTCTTTTATATCTACAGGAATACCACGTCCGTTATCTTCTACAGTTACACTGTTATCTTTATTTATTGTAACTTTAATATCTGTACAAAAACCTGCAATAGACTCATCAATAGAGTTATCGACAATTTCATATATACAATGATGCAAACCTCTTTGAGATGTAGAGCCGATATACATACCCGGTCTTACACGAACAGCTTCAAGACCCTCCAATACACGAATATTACCGGCGCCATATTCTTCTGAAGCCTGAGTTTCTATCTCTTCATGCTCATTTGCAAACGGATCAGTAAATTCATCGTTTATTTGTTTTTTCAATTCTTCTTTTACTCTATTTTCTTCAGCTTGAGCTAATGCTTCAATACCTTTATCAGTCATGTTTTCAGACATAAATTTCTCCCCTAGTCTCAATTCTTTTCTATATAATAGCATAAACAACCGTTTTTTACCAAAAAATTTACTATAGATTAAGATTATTAACATAAAAAAAAGAAATTACACGATATTTCTGCTTGCCTTATAAAATTATCTATAATAAAATAGAATTAAGCAAAAGAGGAAGATATGAAACACGAAATAAAAGTTTGTATGGGTAGCTCATGCTTTGCAAGAGGCAACATGAATAATCTGGAATATGTAGAAAACTACATTAAAAATAATAATTTAGATGCAGAAATAGACTTAATAGGGGCACATTGTCAAAATCTTTGTGAAAGCGGACCGCATATATTTATTGATGGCAAAAATTTTGATGAGGTTACTGAAGAAAAGTTGCAAAAAATCCTTGAAGAATTACAATAGCAATAAATTTTCGGTTTTATTAAAGAAATATATAGAGTTTATTATTTATACAGGGGTTAAGAAATATGGATAACGAAAAACAGCATCCGGTTTATACACTGACTAATGAATGTAAAGACTGCTACAAATGCGTCAGGCATTGCCCTGTTAAGGCAATTAAAATAGAAAATGACCACGCATCAGTAATTCCGGAAAAATGTATTTCTTGCGGAACCTGCGTTAAAGTATGCCCGACAAATGCAAAATGCGTCAGAACAGATATTGAAAAAGTCAAAAATCTTTTGATTGCAAAAAAAGATATTTACGTATCATTGGCCCCATCTTGGAGAGCAACTTTTGAAAATTCCGCTCAAAAAATGATAGCGATTTTAAAAAGATTAGGGTTCAAAGATGTTTCTGAAACGGCTCTTGGCGCACAAGAAGTTTCTATTCATGATGCTGAAGTCCTTAATAATATGGATAAGGGGTTGCTCATTTCGAGTGCTTGCCCTGTAATTGTCGAATATATCAGGCTTTATAAACCCGAATTTGCTAAATATATTACCCCTATCGGATCCCCTGCAAAAACCCATGCCCGAATGCTGAAAGACAAATATGGAGAGGATATTGCTGTTGTTTTTATTGGGCCATGCATAGGAAAGAAAAATGAAGCAGATGAAAATGATGGGCTAATTGATGCATCTATTACTTTTGAAGAATTAAAAATCTGGATAGCAGATGAAATTGGAGATATTTCCGAAATAAAAAAAGAAACAACATTTGAATTTGTTCCCTGCAGCGCTCATGAAGGAACTTTATACCCAATAAACGGCGGTATGAATGAAACAATAAAAAAAATAGGCGTTAAACCGGAAGTTCAATTGATGGAAATTTGTACAATTGCCGCATTTGAGAAAGCTTTAGAAAACCTTGAACCGGAAAAATTAGAAGTACCTGTTTTTGTTGAAGCACTGGCATGTGAATCGGGTTGTATTACAGGACCTTGTATTGCTTCTAAAAAAGCAAGTATAAGTTCTATATCAGATGTTATGTATAAAGTAAAAGTTAGGGATAAAATACCTCAACAGGCAACAACTGTCGTTGAATGCGACTATTCTCCTATTACTATTTCTGAATCTAAATATTCTCTTGAAGAAATAAAACAGGCATTGAAAAAAATAGGTAAACACACAGAAGAAGATGAACTCAACTGTGGAGGCTGCGGTTATTCCTCATGCAGAGAATTAGCAGTTGCACTACTCGACGGAGTTGCAGAAACTTCAATGTGCGTATCTTATATGAGAAAAATTGCCATGCGAAAAGCCGCAGCAATGCTTCGCTGTATGCCGTCTGCTATTGTTATGGTAGACAATAATATGAATATACTGGAAGCAAATGACAGTTTTATGAAAATGTTTACCGGAGATATGTATGATATTTTCAAATCAAGACCGGATGGAATGACAGGAGCCTCAATTGATAGAATTGTAGACTTTTCAGATATTTTCGCAACGATTTTAAAAACAGGAAAAGACCTGCACAAAGAACATTACGCGATTAAAGACAAATTATACGATATTAATGCATTTACAATTGAAGAAAATGAAATTGTCGGAGCAATAATAACAGATGTAACTCAAACAGAAACAACACGGGAAAGAATTTCGGAAAAAGCAAGAGAAGTTATATCCAAAAATATTTCCATCGTACAAGAAATTGCGTGTCTTTTAGGTGAACACATGGTTGAAACAGAAACATTGCTAAATTCTATTGCGAATGACTATGATGATAAGGAGGATAAACAGTAATGTTTATTGACATAGATTGTCATCAAACCAAAAAGTACAACCAAAATGCATTCGGGGATTATTTTGTCTCAAAAAGATATCCGGATGAAGCAAGACTTATCGCAGTTCTGTCTGACGGTTTAGGTTCTGGCATTAAAGCAAATATATTATCCTGTATGACTGCAACAATGCTGTTGAGATTTGTCGAAGGGGATCAAATACCTATAAAGGATGCGGCTGAAATCGTCATGAACTCACTTCCTGTATGTCAGGTGAGAAAAATCAGTTATTCAACTTTTTCTATTATTGATATAAATGACGAAGGACATGCGAAAGTTGTAGAAGAAGGTAATCCTGATTTCTTATGGATACGAAACGGCGAGGTTATGAAGCCAAACTACGATTCTATACCTTCAAAAACACACAAAAATCGCTGCATGAAAAGTTACAAAATTAAATTGGATTTAGGGGACAGATTAATCTTTTGCTCTGATGGTATAACTCAATGCGGACTTGGCAATCCGAAATTAAAATTAGGTTTGCGAAGAGACGGATTAATTGATTTGGTGTTAGCAAAATTAAAAGAAGAACCGGAAATTTCCAGCTCTGATTTGTCAGAATATATTGTAAGACAAGCAAGAAACATTGAAACCGACAGAAATCCTAAAGATGATATGTCCGCTCTTGTACTGTATTGCCGTGAACCACGTAAATCACTGGTATTTACAGGACCTCCGTTTTTACAAAAAAATGATGCAGAATATGCAAGAGAATTTTTAGAATTTAAGGGGAAAAAAGCAATTGCAGGAGGAACAACTGCAAATTTAATTTCAAGAGAATTAAATATTCCAATCACTATGGATAAAACAATTAGCATCGGCAAACTCCCGTCCTGCTCTTATATGGAAGGTGTTGACCTTGTGACAGAAGGAATTTTAACACTTACACAGACACTTGAATATCTGGAAAACGGGCAATGGGATATTGACAATGCAGCCGGAAAGTTGGTAAAATTTTTATTGGATAGCGATTGTATATACTTCATGGTTGGAGCAAAACTCAATCAGGCGCATTACAATCCGGCATTACCTATAGAAATCGAAATCAGAAAAAATATTATCAAACGTATGAAATCGATTTTACAGGATAAATATTTTAAAAAAGTTAGTGTACAGTATATGTAGGAGTTCAAAATGGCTAAAGTTAATGTCAAAGTATGTTTAGGAACAACTTGTTTTGTTATGGGTTCATCAAATTTACAGGAATTGTTAGATCTTGTACCTAAGAAATATGGCGAAGATGTTGAAGTTGCAGGTTCACCATGTCTTGGATTATGTTCTATAGATTGGGAATTTTCAAAAGCCCCTTATGTAAAAGTTAATGATGAAGTAATAAAAGAAGCTACCGTTGAAAAAGTTCTTGCAGCAATTGATAAAGAATTGAAAGCTTAAGATACAGATATAAATAAAAGTCAGGGTAAAACCTGGCTTTTTATTGTTTAAAAATTTTATGATATAATCAAATTAAATTAGGAATAGAAAAAGGAAAATAATTATGGCAATTAATACCCCAAATAAACAAACTTCTCACATAAAACGCGAAATTTTAGCGAGAATAATTAGAGCATATTTAGGTGATAATTTTGAAGAAGAAGTCAGAATGATACCTTTTGAAATGCGTCCAAAAGGAAGTGAAGTCCCATACAGATGCTGTATACATAAAGAACGTGCAATACTAAGAGACAGAGTAATTGCAGGTTTGGGTTTTGATATTGAGGAAGTTCCTGATTACGAAGATTTATCTTCGACAGCAAAAAAATCCACAAAAAGAGAAAAACCGGAAGAACATCCGCTTACTCTTTTGCAAACAGCCTGCAATGAATGTGTTCCGGCAAGAATACACGTAACAGATCTGTGCCAAGGCTGCGTTGCAAGACCTTGTGAATCAGCCTGTAAATTCGGAGCAATAAAAGTTGAAAACGGCAAATCCCGCATTGATCAAACAAAATGTAAAAGTTGTGGCTTATGCGCGCAAGTGTGCCCTTTCCAAGCTATTACAAAAATTATTGTACCTTGTGAAAATGCTTGTCCTGTTGGAGCAATTGCGAAAGATGAGGATGGCTTAACAAAAATAGATCACGAGAAATGCATCTCTTGCGGGAAATGTGTAAGTGCTTGCCCATTTGGAGCAGTTCATAAAAAAAGTCAGATTATAGATATAATTAAAAATATTAAAAATGGCAAAAAAGTTATTGCAATGCTTGCTCCTGCCATAATGGGGCAATTACCTTGTACACCGGCACAATTAAAACAGGCTATTTTGGATATAGGATTCTGTGATGTTGTTGAAGTTGCACTTGGCGCTGATATTACAACTAAAAATGAAGCCGCAGAATTTGAAGAAAGAATGGAAAAAGGGGAAGAATTTATGACAACATCTTGTTGCGCTGCTTACAATGAGCTTGTTGAAAAACATATTCCGGAAATCAAGCCTTTCCGTTCTGATACCAAAACTCCGGCATATTACACTGCCGAATTGGTAAAAAAGGAACAGCCGGATGCTTTAACAGTATTCTTTAGCCCATGCGTTGCAAAACGCAGAGAAGCTATGCAAAATCCTAATATTGATTTTGTTCTTAGTTTTGAAGAACTTGGGGCATGGTTTGTTGCAAGAAACATTCAGGTTGCAAATTGCGAAAAATCTGAATTTAAAAAAGAATCCTCTGCTCAAGCCAGAAATTTTGCAGTTACCGGTGGAGTTGCAGATGCTGTTAATTCTCTGTTAGATGAAAATAAAAAAGCAAAAGCACACGTTATTAATGGATTAGATAAACAAGCAATAAGAGATTTGAAAAAATTTGCTAAAAATGGTAAATGTGAACTTGGAAATTTAATAGAAGTTATGGCATGTCCTGGGGGATGTTTGGGCGGATCGAACACAATTAATTCATATCGTCAGGCATTAAAACAACTTAGCGGATATGTTGAAAATAGTCCGGAAATAAAAGAAATTATTCAATAACCTTTATTTCTAAAATTTTTTAGCAGAAGTACTATTGTGAGTTTTTATCGCTTAAACCAACTATAATTAATTTGACTACTTATATATTTTTTGTTCTAATCAATATATAATAAACACTTTGAGAAAATACTTTTAATGACTATATTTTCAAAATTTAAAATAAATCCTCTTGCAATATTGAATTTTGCAACATTTTTTCAGTACCAAAGATTTGTTATGCCAATTTCATTTTTATTTTACTTGCATAACGGTTTAAATTTTTCTCAGTTTATCTTGTGTCAGAGTATTTATAATGCAACCTGTCTAATAGCAAAAATATCAATGGGAGTTGTAGGAGATATTTTTCCTAAAAAATTTGTAATTATTTTTTCGTACTTACTTTTTATGTTGAGAGTAATTTTATGGATTAATTTTAGCGGATTTTGGATAGTTTTAGCCGGAGAAATACTCTATGGACTATTTAAAGCATTCTACAGAGGTAATGTAGATAGTTATATTTATGAATATTTAGAAACTCAAAACAAAAATAAAGATATAATTAAAAGATATGGCAGATTATCATTTTACAATTCTTTAGGCTCTGCTGTAAGTTGCTTTATTGGAGTAATTTTATATAAATATTACGGATTCAAAACAATATTATTATTGGAGTTGGCAACTCAAATCATTGCAACAGCAAGCTTATTCTTACTTCCGGATTTAAAAACTATAACACCTCACAAAATACATATTAAATCAAGATATTATCTCAAAATTATAAGTAAAAGTATAAAAGCTATAATTAAAGACACAAGAGTCAATTACTATGTATACTACGCCGCAATGTTAACAGGTTTAACAAGTATTTTTGTATGGAATTTCCAACCTTTATTAAAAATATCTGCGGCTCCGGTTATATTATTTGGAGTAATAAACTTTATAAACCAAATACTAAGAGGACTTGGTGGATTTTTGGCAAAAAATTTCACACAAAAAATATACGGCACTAAAATTATTATTATCGAATATATTGCAGTTTTATTATCATTTGTGCTATTACTGCTTGGATACGACATTAAAAATTACATTTTAACTACAGGATTTTTAATTATAATATGTTTTGCAATTCATTTATTTGTAATATTTAATATTTATAATGTTTCAAAAATACATGAAATAACATATGATTACAGAAGAGCTGCAACATCCTCTGCAAATACATTCTTTGAAGATTTTGCATCATTTTTCTTACTTCTTATCTTCAAATTTTTATACGATGCACAAGGATTCGATGGTTCATTAATTATATTTGGCTTTATTTCCACAATTATGCTATTCCCAAATATAAAAAGGATTAAACAATCCGTTCAATAAATTTTTAGACTTTGACATATCTGCATATGTTTTTGAACGTTACTTTTTTGCAAATTCGCAATAAAATCTAAATATTAATTCCACTTACCAAAAATGTTGCAAAGTTTTAATGTGTTTTATCAGGTTCAGGCTCCCAATTTGGATTTATCATTTTGGCAAAATACCACCACTTGTCGGCATAATTTACATCTTTATAAGACCATGGCTTCTTATGACCTGCCCAGTGTATAATAACCGCTTGTTTAAACAAATCATCTGCAGAATTTATGTGATTACAGTACGGTTTATATAAAAGTTTGAAATTCTTTACTTCAAAATCCCTTTCTGTCATTCTTCCATAAGTATTATATATTGGCGATAACTTTTTAATCTTATTTAAAGGAATAACCTCATTAAAGCTCCTTTGAGTCATTAAATCATTTATTTTATCATTATTTTTTGCTTCAATTAATTTCTCTTTTATATGATCCTTTCGCCATTTTTTCAAATTAAATAAAATTACACCACAATTGTATGTATATGTTTTCCTCAGATCCCAAGTACCATTTGACAATTTTTTCCATTCTAAATCGTAATCATAACGCATAACAGCACCAATATAATTTTTTGATATATCAGTATTATACAAATCGGATAAATCTTTTAATATTATAGTGTCACTGTCTATATAGAGAATTTTATCAAGTTTTGGAAAAATATCCGGCATAAAAAATTTGAATAAATCTGCTCTGGTAACATAATGATCCATTTTATAATTACCAACATTTGAAAGAGTTTTTAATTCTAAAGGGATAGTATTAATAAATACATTCAATTTCTTGCTTGCCAATGCTTTAAATTCTTCCATTTTGCTTTTAGATAAATCAACACAGAGAACATTTATATTGTAAATAGAGTCCTTATTTTTTGTTTTTATCGCTGATTTTATTACAACTTTTGTATACTCTGTATAAGATGCATCCGTATTAAAAACGATATTTATAGTTTTATTAGGATGAGCCAAATTATAATATTTTTTATACTGCTTAATTGCAATAACAATAGAAACTATCATTAATAATACAGTCAATATAATTAAAATTACTGATTTATAATTTTTTGAACTCTCTAGCATCTCTTATTGCCTTTTTTTTACTTATTATCTCATATATAGCATATTTGCGAAATTATGTAAAATATAATTTATTTAAAAACTTTATGCAATATTTGAGCACGAAACAACAACTTCATGTAAAGCATTACTACCCTTACCCTGAGTAGAATGTTTGTAATTTATGTATTTAGAATGAACATTTTTAAAATATGATTTACACAAAATCTCCAATTCAGAAACCGGAAACAGCGAATGATCAGAATAACTTATTACCAAATTTTTTTTGTTATTTGAACAATATGAAATAATATTTTCAAATTCTTGTTTTACCTTACCCTTATAACAAAAGTCACTTTGGAATCTCCCATCCCGATATTTTGCTTTATAATTGACTTTTGGAGAATCATATTTACATACGGTCTCCAAGACATGATAAAACCTTGAGTATTGTTCCTGAGAATAAGGGGAATCTAAATATATAGTATCAACATTTTCTATTTCGTTTTTTTTGATAAGTTCTTTATAATCCATACAAAAAGATTTATTTTTTTTATCCGTAAAACAAATCTTTGAATAATCATTGCATTTTTCCAGAAAAATTTTGAATAAATCCATCTGCTGTAAAGGTATAATCCTTTTGTGCTCTTTTGGCATAAATTGGGCAAAATGGCCCGGGGTAGATTGGACTTTACACATAGCATCCATTAGCGCAAACAAATATAAATTTTTTCTGTATTCATTTTTTGTATTTTCAATAGCAAAACGAATTGAATCAATATCTATACACTGTTCTTTAGAAAAATACGTATCAGAATATGTTTTTTCAAAAAAGTTATATCTCTTTTCTTTTCTGTTTTTTTTAATATAATTTTCAAGTTCTTCCTTTGCTTTTTGGGATGAAATTGTTTCTGTTTGGTTTTCAATAACAGCTTTACTGATTATATAGCTATACTGTTGAATATCATTTGTATAAACAGTAAAAAATTCTTTTAGGGCGTAACTGACCGAATTTGAACCGGCCATAATATCAAGCACAATACCATCTTTAGGAGTAATTTTTTGTATTGCCGGTATTATTTCATCCAATAAATTTGCTTTATTACCCATATAACGAATTGTTGAAAGCTTGTTCACTATTCTTTCTCCCAGATAATTATATAATCATGAGTAATAATATCACTATAAGTATTTCTTGCAGTTGTCAAGGAACGACTGTTATTGTTTATTTCATCTAAGAAAACATCTTCAAGCTTAAACCCATAATTTTCTGATATCAAAGTCATCAAACGTCCTGTTTCTATTTTCATTTTTTTTATTTTACTGTCAGATATCTTTATAACTGCCCTGGCACCACTTTTCAGGACCAAAGACATTTTCTCTATAACTTTTTCAATTTGGTTGAAAAATTCTCCGATAATTTTTGCACTTTTCATATCAATATTTTTCATTGTATCAATTATTTCATTAATTTCTGAGTAATTTGTATATTCTAATTCTTGATATTCTTGTTTGGACAATTTATCATTGCCGAGCATTTTATGCGCTAATTCAGAGTATTCTTTGGTGTTTGTAATATATTTCATCCAATACATTTCAAGTTTTAGAGTTTCAATATATCTTACAGATGATATGTAAGGGGGATTTGTAACAATTAAATCAACCCTGCCTTTTAAATCATCAATATCTGCATTTGTACTATCAGCTAAAATTAAGTTTGCATCTGCACAAATATTTTCATATATTGCATAATCTTGCGCTCGTTTTTTTATTGCTCGTTTAAAAGATGCAAAAACATCAATATGAATTTTTCCCGCAGCCTCTAACGCTCTCATTCTTTTGCTTATTCCCGGGAAAACATGGCGAGTGTCTGCATTACTGACATTTTTTAATATGGCAGAAATAACCATATAATAAAATAATTTATAATCGCTGCTGCATTTTTCTTTACTAAAAAAGTCGTCGATAGCTTTTTTCAATACGATTAAATCATGTTGAACAAAATCTTTAAACCAGTGATCTCGGTTTAACAAATAAGGTAAATCGTTTTCGTTTACTTCATAATTTTTTGTTTCAATAAGATTTATGATTTTGTTATTATATTCTGCCAAAATCTCTGGATTTAATTTTCTTGTTTTAATATATGCAATTTGTCTTGACAAAGGGTTTATTTCAAAACCTACAAAATTTCTATTGTGGGCAAGTGCTTCAACAGCGGTCGTTCCTGAACCGGAAAACGGATCAAATATCAAATCTCCTTCTTTGGTAAATTCTTTTATAAAAACCGAAGGTATAGCAGGAATTAATTTTCCATAATACCTGTGAAAAGAATGCATCCCTAATCTCGGAAGCTCTTTTTCTTTTTTTAAAATTTCGTTATTCTTACTATTTTTGCTCTCTACAAAATTCATTATTTAAGCCCCTTTAAAACATTCTAGCAAAAAAAAGAAGAAAACGGATAGGGTTTTCTTCAAGTGGAAGGAATAATTATTAGTAGATTATAAAATCGTATTTTTGTGCTTTAAAATATTTTTCGTAATCATCTATTGCTGTTTGTGGTTGATGATAATGTGTTTTGATATAACAAGGTCTTTTGTTCTTTTGATATTCCATTATTGTTATCGTAAATGAGGATACAAAAACTAAAAGACTTAAAATGATTAATGGTAAATAATTTATGCAAAATGAAATTCCGAAAAAGAAAAGTGAAAAACTGCAAATGCCTCCTAACGCATTAAAAATTATAGTAATAAAATATAATAAATTTTTCATAATTTTTCTCCTTTACTTTTAGTTTGTTTTGTTTATGATTAAATATTACATGACATATTCGTCACATTCGGACGTATAAAATAAGGAAAACAAAAATGGAAGAAAAACCAAGATATTCAAGAGTTTCAGATATATTAGATTTAGCAATATTTATGTCATCAAAAGCCCAAGGAATTACAATATCTGATATTATGCAAAGGTACAATGTTTCACGCAGAACTGCCGAAAGAATGCGTGATAGTTTGACTTGTATATTCCCACAGATTGATGAAATTGAATCTGATGATAAACACAAACACTGGGGGTTTATAAATTATTCACTCAGCCAATTTGTAACCTTTACCCCAAAAGAAATTGCAAATATTGAGCAATACCAAAGAAGAACTTCAAATAAAGAACTAAAACAAGAACTCCAGACAACAATTGAAAAAATTAAAACGCTAAACAAGAAAAATAAATCATCTATTGAAGAAAATATTGAATTGTATATGCAGACAGAGGGCTATGCAATAAGGCAAATGCCACAATATAAAATAAATACAGATATCTTGATAACAATAAGAGAAGCAATACAAAATTCTAAAATTATTTCCGGAATTTACCATAATAAGAAAAGAATATTAGAACCGCTAGGACTTGTATACGGCGAAAAAATATACCTTATAGCAAAAGAAAAATCAAAAGGTAAAGAAATTTACAACTATCTTTTGCACAAATTTGAAAAATTAGAAATAACGCAACAAAATTTTGACAGAGGCGACTTTAATTTAGAGAAATACACAAATCTTTCGTTCGGAGTATACCATGGCAAAATTTTAAATGTAAAATTATCCTTTTCAAAAGAATTAGTATCAGAAGCAAGTCAATACAGATTTCACCCAACCCAGAAATTAAAACAAGAGCAAGACGGATCATTAACAGTTACATTCAAAGCCAGTGGAGATAAAGAAATTATCTGGCATATATTCAAATGGGGCAAGGGGTGTAAGATTTTAGCCCCAAAATCATTACAAAAAGAGTACAAAAATTATCTTTATGAATGTATATCCTCCCAAGATCCATAATATTTGTTATAGGAATGTAGTTGAAAAATAATAATTTTTCTTTGTTCACTTTTCTTTTTTATATCGACGAAAAAAGAAAAGTGAACCGAAAAGAAAAACACTCTAAATACGATAGTGCTTCGCACTATGAGACTGCTTACGCAGTAATATGTGTTTTTGTCCTTTCAGGACAAAAATCTATAAGCGCGGCTAAGGACAACGCCGCGCACCTGAAAAATTGATTCTTAACTCCTTAAATTATTTTTCAGCCTTTGTGAAATGAGCAATAAATGTTACTTGAGACAATGACAATAGCGGAACTTGTTTGAACGTAGTGAGTTGTTCCGCTTTGGGTCGAAAGTTACAATTTATTAGCGAATGGAACATCTGGCTGCGGGTTTCTTTCTGACCGCTTTCTTTGACCGCCCAAAGAAAGCGGTCTACTATAAATATTTATTTCTTTGAGATAGATATTT
>CACXDL010000021.1 GCA_902766395.1 uncultured bacterium | reverse complement strand
TCTGACCGCTTTCTTTGACCGCCCAAAGAAAGCGGTCTACTATAAATATTTATTTCTTTGAGATAGATATTTATAACAAATGTTATGTTATTTTTGTCTTTAATATAAATAAATGATGATTTTTTGAACAGAATTATTATAATTTAGGTATGAGAATAGTCAAAATTTTTATAAATATAATTTTATTTATAATCCTTGTATCAACACTTCCTGTCAATGCAAAGGAAAAGCTTAATGTAGAAGGTAAGGGATACATAGGAACATTACCGGAACTTGTCAGAGAATATGTACCCAAAGACAGCGAAAACGGAACAGATGAAAATGCAAGTAAACCTGTGAAATCTATTCCGGCAAAAGATTTTAATTCAGAAGCAGAAATCAAACCTGCTCCAAATGAAGACCCTGCGTTTGTAAACATAATACTTAAAACAGATAAAACTTCTAAATACGGAAATGATTTAAACGAATTTATACCAATTCTTGAAAGTCTATACGACATAATTGATGAAAACAAAAGTTTACAGCTATTCAATGCAAAAGTATATTTTTTCAACAAAAGTGCTGACTATTTCAGAGATAAATATGCTCAAAAACCGGAAGGTCAATATATTTCATACAAAAAATTATTAGAACTCAGTACACATGCCCGCTCTATCGCTTTACTAAGAGCTGAAGCACAAAAATATAATCCGTATCTTGCCTACGGAAGCGAAGGATACATTTATAACCCTAACAGCATTCAGGAACAATTGGGATTCCTTAAAAAAGAAATACAGCAAACTATTCTTTTACTTCGTGAATCAATCTAAAATATTTGCGCAAATATTATGTTTAGATTAAAATCTATGTATGTTAAAAAAGATTCTTGCTTACGCAAAAGTAATATATAATAAATTTACAGTATTAGACAGATATTTGTTAAAACAAATAATTATAATGTTTTTAATGGGTGTATTTATTTTCTCAACAATAATATTTGCATCCGATACTTTTATAACCTTAATTAAACAAATTTCTCAATTTGGAATTCCGTTCAAAGTTGCATTTATCATGATTTTATTAAACCTACCATCCGTAATTGTATTATCAATTCCTATGGGTGTACTGTTATCTACAGTTATGGTTTTAAATAAATTAAGTTTATCTTCTGAAATAACCGTAATGAGAGCCTGCGGAATAGGGTTAAACAGAATTGCAAAACCTATATTTATTTTCGCTGCCATTATGGCCTTATCAACATTTATAATAAATGAAAGCATTGCTCCTATAATGACAAAGCAGTCAAAAGATTTGGCGCTTTGGGCATTGGGTCAAAAAAATATACCTGATGAAAAAGAAAATTTTGTATTTAAAGAACTTGGAGATAATTGGTACTTAAAAAGACTATTCTACGTCGGATATTCACATAAAAAAACTCTTTATAATGTAACAGTTTTGGATAATTCAAAGCCGGGAACAATACAGATTTTACAAGCAAGAGAAGGCAAAACATCCCCAAAAGGATGGGTATTTGACAAAGGCGCGATATATACAATGGATGATGACGGTCAGGTACTTAACACAACTCTTTTTGATACTTCAACTGTTAAATTTGGTTTGGATTTATCGGAAGAACTAAACAGAAACCTCGCAGGAGAAATGAATTTTCTTAAACTTAGTAAATACCTGATAAAATCAGAGATTCCTCCGGAATTAAGAAGGGAATATACTGTACAACTATTTGATAAACTTGCTCTGCCACTCGCAACAATTGTATTTGTACTTATAGGGATACCTTTGGCAATTACACCACCAAGAGTCAGATATAACAGAGGATTTTTATTTAGTGTTCTTATAATATTTATATTCTATGTACTGAGAGCACTGGCGGTTTCATTTGGAAACGCAGGGACAATACCACCATATCTGGCAGCTTGGATGCCTGATTTAATACTTGCAATGCTTGGAGCTTGGTTATATTACAGAAAAGTTTACACAATAGAATAATAAATCATACTTTTAAATGGCAAAATTTTTTAATTTAAGTTTTAAAATATAAGTATGGATAATGGGAATAATATAAGAGAAAATATTTTTAACACGGATTTTTCAAATCCGGCAAACCCATTTGGAAATGGTACAAATATTACAAATAATGAACCTGTGGTTACCCCAATCCCCAGAACTAATCGTCTGAACGGATACGATTCTACAATATTAAACAGTTCAAATTTTGATGAAAGTCAAGATCAGGAATTAAGTATAGATTTTAGAATAAAAGAAAAAGAATCTATTCTAAAAGATTTAGATGAAAAAATAAAATTGGCAGATAATTACGGCACACAAAATGAATCTCTTGGTCTGAAAGCTAAAAAACAACGCATCAGTCAGGAACTTGCAACATTGAAACAACAAGCATACGGCGGTATGGGCAGCATAATTTCTGACACTTCAACGTACCACAGCACATTAAAAGATAAAATGCCATTAGCATACAAAATCCATAGATTTGTGTCAAAAAAAATACTTGCAAAAGTTTCTAAAAAAGTTCGTTCGATTGTCGCTATTAATGATTCCCTTGAACAGCTTTCCGAGATAAGCAAAAATGTAGACAGTCTTGTTGATTTAAATATTCCATACGGAGAAAGAATACAAAATTACGAAAAGTTGACAGAATATTTGAACAAAGCAAGTTTAATTCATTCAAAAATTGCAAAATCCATAGGTAAATAAAATATTTATTTCTTCTTCTTTGTATGCAAACCGTCTTTTTTATAAATATCAAAGCGCAAAGTTTTATCTGATGATAACAAACGGTTACTTTCATTTGCTAATTTAACTTCATATTCTCCACGATTTTTCATATACTTTATTCCTGATCTGCTCGCATCTGGAGAAATAAATATTTTCATAGCATCTTCAAAATCTGTTATCCATTTAATTCCTTCAGGAATGCCAAATTGTTTAATAATTCCTTCTTTTGCTTTTGGACAGAATGTAACTTCCTGTTCAACCATATTCTCACCTTTGGCTAAAATTTTAGTTTCTATTTTATTGTATGTATTCAAAATATATTCTTCTATAATTTTGCTATCTAAATGCCCTTCAATATCAAACATTTTACAAAAATCTTTTAATAAAGCTTTTTCCGGTTCTGTTTCAGAAAAAAAGTTTTCAAGTTTTATCATATACCTTACAGACAAATTTTCAGGAAGTTTTTCAGATCTGATAATCTCTATATATTTGTCAGGATAAGGTAATTTATATTTTTTAGGATTTCTCAGAACCATAAGATTTCTGATATATTGACCTGCAAGTTTCGGGTTTATTTTCCCAAGCTCAGATATAGAATACTTTTGAGCCTGCAATTTTAATTCAGGAGAAGCATTTCTATAAATTTCTAAATGCAAAATTTCCAAACAATCTTTTTGGAGATTTTCAGAATTAATTAATTTTTTGGTATATTTTTGAAGCAACTCTACATTAGGATCATCAAGACCTGAAATTTTAATATCTGACAAAACTTCAGCTAATTCAAATTCATTTTTTTGAGGCAGCAAATCATTGATAAAATATGATAAATTATTTTTCAAATCTTCAATCATTTTAGATTTTTCTGCCCAAACTTTTAAAGCTTTTAGCTCCGGACTTTTTAATAAACCAAATTCAGTTACAATATTTCTTTCAGCTAAATCCAAACACCTTATAAGTTTTATAAATTTTGCCCTTGTTTCAAAATTAATATCGTTAGACAAAATTTCATCTGAAATATTGTCCAAAGTTTTATATAATTCTGATTCGTGGGAAATTCGACTCAAAATACCGCCAGCCACATTGAAAAATCTTTCCTTTAAGTCTTCATTATTAAATTCTTCATATTTTTTTGTTGAAGATTCCCTAAACGCATCTCTACTTAAACGCTTAGATACAACACCATATTTTTCTTTTAATCTGTTTAATGCAGAAATACCTATTTTTAATTTCTCACATGTACCTTTTATTGTTTTACCTTCCAAAACGGCATTTTTAAAATCATCTTCTGAAATTGTTTCAATATTTACTCTTAGATTTTTTAATTCTTCGGGATAATTATCATATACAGTTCTTCTTGCTAAATTTAATTCTCTTGCAATTTCTTCCGTAGACATTCCTGATAATCTCATTTGAATAATTTTTTTAATAACATTGTCATTAATTTTGCTCGTAGAAGATTTTAATTCCTGTGGAAGATATTTATACACTGTATTATATGAGTATCCTGTTTTCTCGGATATTTCTTCCGGAGATAATCCGGATTTTCGCATTTGAATAATTTTATTTATATCTTCATCTGAAACTTTTGTACCGATTTTTAATTCTTCAGGAAGGTTAACATTAACTGTACCTACATTAATTTTTAATTTGTCTGCTATTTCTTGTGATGTAAAACCATTCTTACGCATCTCAACAATAGTTTTACGCTGTTGTTCAGTAAGTTTTTTCGCAGCCATTCTTAATTCATCAGGAATATGATTTATTACGGATTTAAGGCTTACCCCTGTTTCCTTGGCAATCTCTGCATTACTTTTTCCTTCTTTACGCATTTTAATTATTTGAGCAACTGTTTCATCTGTAATAATTCTTTTTTCACGTAATTCCGGCGGCAAATTCTTGTTCACTTCCAGAAATTTGATGCCCATTTCTCTGGAAATTTCATCTACACTCATTCCGGATTTTCTTTTTTCTAAAATTTCAGATTTAAGAGATTCAGATAAATCACTCATTTTAACTTTTGGCGGATGTTTCAAAACTGTCTTTACCGAAACTAAATCTATTGTTAGATTCTGTGCTATTTTTTCTGGTTTTAATCCGGAATCATTCATTTTATAAATCTTTTGCTTTACTTCTTTTGGAACAACCACTTTTTGACGAAGTTCTTCCGGTAATCTTTTTTTGACAGAACCTCTGGATATACCTAACTGAGAAGCTATTTCTTCTAATAAATATCCTTCTTTACGCATTTCAATTATTTTGTCATTTAGAGAATCACCTATTGATTTAAACTGAATTTTCATTTCTTTGGGTAGAAAATCATTTACTGTACGCTCTGAAAGTTCCAGTTCATCAGCTATTTCTTTTGTAGAAAAACCTGATTTACGCATCTCTAAAATCCTATTCTTCACTTCAGCAGTTAATTTAGTATTCCCCTTTTTGACTTCTTTTGGCAAATGAAAATATACATTTGAAAGTTTAATACCTAATTTTGTTGCAATTTCTTTCGGATTCAGCCCCTGAGAGAATAAATTTAAAACCTTTTCTTTTGTAGTAACAACTTCAACCCCTTGTTGTTTTTTATTTTCTTTTATATGAACATAAACCGTTGACGTGTTTATCTTCAATTTCACAGCAATCTCTTTCGGACTCAAACCTTTGTCACTTAACTTGATAATACTATCATGCAAATTTTGCATAATTTGTGCTTTACGCTGTTCTTTTAATTCTTTCGGCAGCTTTCTGTTTACAGTACAAACATCTATACCTAACACTTGAGCGATATCAGCAGAACTCATACCGGATTTATATTTTTCAATTATTTTTTGTGTTAAAACATCTTTTCCTTCTGTAATATATTTATTTAATTCTGGTGGAATTTTCGCTCTAATAACAGGTGATGAAACCCACATTCTTCTCGCAATTTCTTCTATAGATATACCTTGTTTATATAACTCAATAATTTCTTCATCAGAGTATTTGACAGGTTTGTTTGGGACAACAGCAGGAAATTCACCATTTAATGTTTTATAACCGTGATACAATTTGTCTTTTGTTGCAAGATGATACTTATATACTTCTCCTGTGTTTTCTTCGGAAACAGAAAATGACCCGTTTAATAAGGTATTTGCTTTATTTCTTAAACGAATAGACGCTATTTCATAATTTGATTTTACTTTTGAGACAATTTCAATCTCAGTAAATTTTTGTTTATCAGCTTTTAATTCTTCCAAAACTTTGTATATTTCTTCGTTTTGAAGAGCAAGTTCTTCCAGTTCTTTGTGGCTTATCCTATATTTAGCATCACCAAAACCACCCATTTTGCGGGCTAAAAAATCCTTTATTTCCAATCCGAATTTTATAAAATTTGCCATTTCTACCTACAATATATTAAAGGCAAAAAGATACAAATATTTGCTAAAAAACTGATTATTACAACAAATTTCTTTACAAAAAAACAGGCTCATGGATACACCTAAGCCTGTTTTAATTTTTTGTTTTGCTAACTGCTACACTTTAGCAGCTTTTTTGCATTCAATAACTGCTTGTGCTGCAGCAAGTCTTGCTTGAGGAACTCTGTATGGAGAACAAGATACATAGTTCAATCCGATTTTGTGAGCATATTTTACAGAATCAGGATCGCCACCGTGTTCACCACAAATACCGCCAACAAGTTTTGAATTAACTTCTCTGCCTTCGTTGATTGACATTTCAATTAATCTGCCAACACCACCGAAATCCAAAGTTACAAACGGATTCCAAGGTAAAATCTTTTGTTCTACATAGTTTTTCAAGAATTTACCTTCAGCATCATCTCTGGAGTAACCAAATGTCATTTGAGTTAAGTCATTTGTACCATAAGAGAAGAATTCTGCTTCTGTTGCAACTTCTTTAGCTGTTAAAGCTGCACGAGGAATTTCGATCATTGTACCGAACTTGTAATCAACTCTAACGCCTTTTTCGTTCATAACTTGTTCAGCTACGGCAACTAATGTTGTTTTTGCAGTTTTAAGTTCGTTAATATGACCGATTAAAGGAATCATAATCCATGGTTGGATGTGATGACCTTCTTTAGTCAAATCACAGCAAGCTTCAAAAATTGCTCTAACTTGCATTTCGTTGATTTCCGGATAAGTTAATCCTAAACGGCATCCTCTTAAGCCCATCATAGGGTTAGATTCGGACAAGTTTTCAACGATTTCAAGCATTTTTTCATCTTCTTTGTAATCCTGACCTAATGCTTTTTTAGTTGCAACTTTTTCAACTAATTCAATCTTAGAAGGTAAGAATTCGTGCAAAGGCGG
>CACXDL010000020.1 GCA_902766395.1 uncultured bacterium | reverse complement strand
GCTTATTTCCCAGTTCATTCCGTCTTTTGTTCCAAAAGTCGCACCCAATGAAGTTTCTGTTACATCGCCATCTAAATCCAATTGATCGGTCAACATCGTTATAAATTTTTGACCTGCATCATCAGTTGAACTCTGTGGCCATTTGCCACATCTTGCTGTCCCTGCACCATCTCCAAATCCTGTTCTCACTTGAGAGGCATCTAAAAGCTTACTTTTGTCAGGGTAACAATCATAATTATTTATTACTGACGATACTGCATTCTGTGTTGCAAAAAATGCACGCTTTGCCATTACTGTTTCTGAATTCGGCATCGCCTGACGCACGAACGGAAATACAATTGCTACTAATATTCCGATTACTGCCAAGGCTATCAGCAGTTCTGTCAGGGTAAATGCTGATTTTTTATGTTTTAATGTTGAAGTTCCGCAAAGTCTTTTGTCATCTGTCTTTAAGAGGTTACTCCCCCAGAAATTCATACTATACTTGCGTTTCAACATGTTCTCAACTCCTATTAATTGCCCTGCTCATATTATAACAAAATTTTACGGCATTCGCAAGACTAAAACTAATCATCATCATTATCAATAAATAATGACATTGAAGGGCATTTACCAAAATTTTTAATTATCGCATTATCCATTTCTTCTGTAACAACAACTTTACCGTCAATAAGATTTCCGCTATAGTCAATCTCATCAGTATGTTCATCATCTGGGGATTTTTTTGTCTTTTTGTTTGATTTTGAATGTTGTTGTACTTTTTTCTTTTCTTCTTCCAATATAGTTGCTAAATACTTTTGATAAGACTTATCCTGATATAAACTAACGGTTATATCATTCATAATTACTGATAAATATATCTCAGCAGCACTGTTTTGCCCTAAAGCCGTAATTAAAGTTGCAGCTTTGTCTATTTCTTCATACGCTTCTTTATAATAGTGCATTCCCCTTAACAAAACTGCCAGATTATAATGAGCTTCATAACTCATTGGCTTTAATTCTATCGCCTTACAATAACATTCTCCGGCCTCATTATATCGACCGGCAATCTGATAAGCCACACCTAAATTGTATAATGTGTCATATCTTTTGGGGCTTATTTTAAGAGATTTTTTATAAGCATCAATTGCTTTTGATAAATATTTCCTTTGTAATTCCCAATTATCATTTGAGTATATGGATTTATATCTGTATGTGACACCAATATTGTAATATGCAATAGCTTTATTTTCTTTGGTGCTTAGTCCATTTTTAAACACATAAGGTATATTAATAATTTTACGTTTTGTTTTAATAATTTTATTATATTGTTCTAATGCACTATCAAAATTTCCTAATTTTTCTGCGGCAATCACACCATAATTCATTCTGGCAGTCATCATTTTAGGATTATATTTAAACGCCTGAGAATACGCATACAATGCTGAATAATAATCTTCATAAACAACATATATGTTACCTAAATTATACCAGGCACTGTAATGTGCAGGATATAAATTAAGACCTTTATTATAAAATTTTATAGCCTTTGCCAGTTTTAAATTTTTATATGCATGATCACCCTTAAAAACATAATACATCCCCTGCACTTTATCTATCTGATGCATACAAAACCGCTGGTTAAAGTATATTGTAACACCCAACACAACCAGTACAATTAATGAAAATAATGCTGATAAAAATCTTTTCAAAACAGGTACCTTGATAATTATACAAATACATACTAACCCATTTGAATAAATTTTGCATCAACCAAATAATGTAACAGAAATGTAACATGTTTTTTACATGAAGCAATTTAGTGAAATTATTTTTTTTTATATAGATAAGGTAGGTTAGTAAAAGTTAATTTATTATGGAGGTTAGCATGGCTTGTAACATTAGTTCAGTACAGCCAAGTACATTTCAGTATATGCCTTATGCAACAATGTTGTATAACGATTTTGACAACATTGATATGGCAAGCGGCAGCACTTATCCCGGTATTATGGGACCAAGTATTTTTGGCTGTGGAGGATTTGGGATGCCAATGGCAGGTTGTGGCGGAATGAATAATACATCATACTTTGACAGTATGCGCCAATACCAAAAATACTATAACGATTTAAATATTGAACAACAAAAAATGCAGAGAAATGCAGATTTGCAGTTAAACGGTTCAATGGAAGCAATTCAGACATCTGCAGCCGCATTAAAAGATAAGATAGTTCGAAATGAACAAGACCAAATAATGAAGGCTTATCAAAAATATGTTGACTGTGTAAGACACGCATATGGAGACAGCACAGAAGCAGATATAGGCAGCAGAGCAGCAATGCTGTATCAACAAATTACCGGAAAAACTCTTATTCAAGATATCAGAGAAAATGCTCACGGATCAATGACCCAAGGTATATTAAATTCAATGTCATTTGGTACTTATTACAGACATTCAGCAGAAGACAACATTTCTCAAATAACAGGTCAAGAAGTAGCACAAGGCGAAAAAGACTCACAAAATGCCGGACGAGTTCTTGGAGGCGTAGGCCTTGGCGGAGCATTGGCTGGAGGTCTTTATAAATTGACAGGTAAAGGCAAATATGCCTGGATAGGTGCAGGTATTGGTGCATTAGCAACTTTGATGTCATTCATAACAGGCAAAGTAAGAACATAAAATATTATTATACAGTGTGTGAAGTGAATTCAAAAAGCCGGATATTATCCGGCTTTTTATTATTTTTTAAAAATATTTCTGTCAATATCATCAAAATCATTTATTATAGAAGATACACAAGAAAGTGGTTTATATAATTCAGGAGGCTCTTCAGAGCATATCGCAATAATTTTTCCGATACCTGCACTTCTGGCAGACTCAATTCCTGATAAAGCATCTTCTATAACTACACAATCCTGAGGTTTTAAACCCAAATTTTTAGCCGCAATTTGGTATATTTCAGGCGCCGGCTTACCCGGAATTTCCCCATTTGAATAAACTATCTTATCAATTTCAAACCATTTATCCAAATGAAAATGTTTAATATAAAAATCCACATTTGGCCAATCTGACATTGTTGCAATTGTTCTTGGAATATTATTTTCTTTTAAATAATCCAAAAATCGCTCAGCACCCTTTGCTAAATGAAAATTCTCTTTATCTTTAAGACACATTTGCCTGTAAAATTCTTCTTTTTCCTGACCATATTTTTCTACCATTTCAGGAGTTGGTTGTTTCCCTATGGCATATTTAATAATATGCTCATTAGTTCGTCCAAACATATATTTCACCATCTCATCGTCAGAAAAAGGAGTCCCTCTTAATTTTTTAGAAAATTCTCTCCACGCTTCTTTATGTTTTGCACTATCCCAATATAAAGTGCCGTTAAAATCAAAAATTATACCTTTATAGTTCATGGTCTTCCATCATTTTATTGTATATATCCAAATATGTATTTGCCTGCTTTTCTTTTCCCATTTTCTTGAAAGTAAAAGCTAAATTATAATATACATTAGGCTCATTTGCTTTTAAATCCATCGCTTTAAAAAAGTTATATTTTGCACTTGGATATTTTTTTAATTGAAGATAAGCACAACCGATATTATAATACCCATAAGCAAAATCCGGCTTATATTTCACTGCAAGTTTAAATTCTTCAAGAGCAAGATTTGGCTTTTCCTGTATTAGATATATATATCCCAAATTATAATGAGCCTTATAATATTTTCCATCTTTATTGATTGCCTGTTTATACATAAAAACAGCTTCATCAATTTTATTTTTATCCTGCATAATATTACCCAGCATTAACCAATCTTGTGCCGAACGATCTTGTTCAGGTTTAGAATTTAAAATTTCAAATGCTTTATCAATATCATTCTGAACATACATTACAACTGCCTGCTGTGAAACAGTATCCTCCGGCTCCGGCTCTTTCTTCACATTTCCAAACCCTAAAGAACTGTTGGCAAATATAAATAAACTGAACAATATTGTCAAAAATCTCTTCATAAGAAAATTATAAAATAAAGGTCGAAAATTTTCCACAAAAATTTGACCTTTGCAAAAAACAAATAATAATGTTATTGATGTCTCTTTTACTACAATACGGAACTTAATATCCGTATAAATATACTTTATTTTAAACCTTGCTATTACTCCTTTTAGCAAGGTTTCTTTTGCCGCTATAAAGTATTAAAAATTCTATCCCCTGCATCACCCAAGCCTGGAACAATATAACCTTTTTCATTTAAATGATCGTCAATTGATGCCGTTATAATCTCAACATTCGGATATTTACTCTGAATATTTTCTATACCCTGAGGAGCTGCAATTATAGATATACATTTGATATTTTTTTGTGGAATACCCTTATTAACGTACAATTCAATAGCTGCTAATAAAGAATTCCCTGTTGCAAGCATTGGATCAGTAATATAAACATAAAATTTTTCCGGATTTGGAGCTTCAATGGAAACCTTATTATAATACCAGACAGGCTTTAGTGTTTCTTCGTCCCGATACATCCCAAGATGATAAATTGTAGCCTGCGGAAGCATATCAATAGCTTCATCCGTAAAAATAAGACCTGCACGCAAAATCGGAGAAATTATCAGTTCTATATTCGGATCAATAGTTTGTGTTTTAAAAGTTGTAAGCGGAGTAGTAATTTCTTTTTCAACTAGCGGCAAATCTTTGGACGCTTCATACAAAAGACATCTGGTAATTTTTCTTGTTGCAATTCTTACACCCTGACTATCGGTATCCTTATCCCTCATAGTACATAAATTTTGCAACACAACAGGATTACTTATTACTCTGACTTTCTCCGGATTCATTTTTACTCTCCTTATGAATTTTTTTCACATTTTGAAGTTGTTTTTTTAATTTTTTCTCTGCTTCAATAAAATTATCCAATTTTTGATTCAAATTAATAACTCGTTTTTCAGCATCAACCGGCGTAACTATATTTTTTTGTACTTTCGGAGCATCAGAACTGAGTTCTGTTGCGGTATTACCAATTGTTGTAAATATTTGTTCAATGTCCTTAAATATCTGATTAAACAAACTCATTACACGATTTAAACGGGTTGAATCTTTTGGAACAATAATTTTATCCGTTGGAGTATCTTTATCAGGAGGATATATTTCCAGTGATTTTGACCCTCCCAAACCTGAGCCCTCTACTGTAGCGATTGCACCTATTGGAAGAGTTAAATCCTTTTGAGTAATTATAAATTTGACATAAATATCAGAACTCGTTTTTGAGGACAGTAATTGCAGTTTAGTCACATGACCTATCTGAATTCCCAAAAATCTCACCGGAGAACCTACAATCAACCCATCAACATCATTCATAAAAATTTGATAACTTTTAAATTGCTGCATTTGCTTATGATGGTAATAACGAAATCCAAACACACAAATAGCAATTATCAAAAGCCAAATTGCAAATTCTAACCATGCGTATACTCTCAAATTATCAAAATTTTTCATACTTAATATTATACACAAAATTTCAGATTTAAGTTATTATGTAAAGATGTTGGACTTGATAAAATCAGTATTCTATGAAATAAAATCATATTTTGTGCCTGAAAAAATACTCTACGAGATAACCGGAGAATGCAAAAAATGTGGGAAATGCTGTAATTATATGTACAGTATCGACACTTATACTGAAAAAGAATTTAAAATAATGCAAATGCTTTTTCCAAAATACAAACGATTTTATATTAAGGGAAAAGACGAATTTGGGAATCTTATATTTGCCTGTAAACTTGTAACAGAAGATGGCCTATGCTCAGATTACAAAAATCGTTTAAAAATGTGCAAAAATTATCCGGCAAAATGGGTAACATATAATGCAAAATTGCACGAAGGGTGTGGATACAAAGTTAATGTAAAGAGTTTTAATGACTATTTGAAAAAATAATGCTAATTTGAAAAATAAAAAAAATTGTAATACAATAAGTCTGTATTTAATAAAGAAAGAGTTTTATAATGAAAAAAGAATTTATTTTTCTCGGCCCTCCGGCTTGCGGAAAAGGAACACAAACTTCAAAATTAGCACAACACTTAAATTTACCACATGTTGATACAGGATCATTACTCAGATCAGAAATTGCATCAGGCTCTGAGAATGGAAAAATTGCAAAATCTTTTATTGATAAAGGGCACCTTGTTCCTGTTTGGCTTGTTGGTGAGATTATCAAAAACAGACTTTCACAAAAAGATTGTGAAAACGGATATATACTTGACGGATATCCACGCAGTGTTGAACAAGCAGATTTACTGATGAAAATAAATTCAGAAATAGATAAAGATGTACCTGTAAATTTTCATGCAATATATTTTGATATAGATGAAGATGTACTGATTTCAAGAATAGTAAATCGTCGTTCATGTCCAAAATGTGGAGAAATATATAATTTAAAATACAAACCTACAAAAGTTGAAGGATTTTGTGACAAATGTGGAGCAAAATTAACTCAAAGAAAAGATGATAATGAAGAAACCGCAAAAGCCCGTTTTGACACATATTTCAATGAAACTGCTCCATTGATAGGATATTATAAAAATAAAAATTGTTTAAAAACTCTAGACGCAATAGGTACAATTGAAGAAGTCTGGAACAGACTACTTGAGATTATATAAATATCTATTCTCAACATTTTCATAAAAAATATTATAGGAATGTAGTTGAAAGATATTATTTTTCTTTGTTCACTTTTCTTTTTTATAACGATGAAAAGCGGCTTGTGAGCCGAGTGCGGAGTGCCAGTGTTGGCTTGCGAGTGCAAGACAAGCAGGGCACGTAGTCACGTTTATGGCGAACAAACAAGTAAGAAAAGTGAACCGAAAAGAAAAACACTCTTAATACAATAGTGCTACGCACTATGAGACTGCTGGCGCAGTAATATGTGTTTTTGTCCTTTCAGGACAAAAATCCATTAGCGCGGCTAAGGACAACGCCGCGCACTTGAAAGATTATTTTGTATTTTCCAACTG
>CACXDL010000019.1 GCA_902766395.1 uncultured bacterium | reverse complement strand
GAGAATATGGGGATAAATTTATGCAATTCTCTCAACAGCAAAGGGATGATATTATAGCCGTTAAGATTATGAATAGAATGAGAAATGAGGATTTAATTACGCATCCCGATGATCCAAGACAATATAATGGAAAGTTTGAAAATTTTATCAATGGAATAAAAACACTTAAAGAAAGTACCCCAAAAATTCCGGTAAGAGGTGTTGGCTACCCATATGATCCTACAGGTAGCCCAACAGGTTTTGGGGCGGATATTAATTCTTCATTTGAAGGATTAAAGTCAATTCTTTCTAAGGAGGATATGGCACAGGTTTATGACACCTTTAATATTTCAAATCCTGCGCCTCAGGTTTTTATAAGAGAAGATATTGGTGCGATGTCACAAGATGAATTTATACAAAATGAAGATGCAATAATGAAACAATTAAAAGAAATGGGAATACCGACAAAAGCGGAATTGTACAGACAAAAACAAAAATCTTCAAACCATTCTCATTCCTCAAGCAGTTCTTCAAATGGTTCAAATGGTGAACATTGGGTTACGATTAACGGTAACCATGTGCTGTTGGATAAGTAACTCCACTTATAAAAAATTTACAATAATCTGTTGAAAATATTATCCTAACTGCTCTATAATACATTTATTAAAGGGGAGTATTTTATGGCGAATAAACTTGAAATTAAAGAAAAATCAGCTCATAAAAAATATGTGCTTAAAAAGCGTTCGCCTGTGAAAACAGATTATAAAATAAATTACTCTCAGGAATTAAATGAAAAACAGCTTGAAGCAGTTATGTCTGATGGTGGTGCTTTACTTGTTATTGCAGGTGCGGGTTCAGGCAAAACTAAAACTTTAACATATCGTGTTGCAAGGTTAATTGAAGACGGGGTTCAACCCCAAAATATATTGCTTTTGACTTTTACCAAAAAAGCCGCACATGAGATGCTTTCACGCGCATCACTGGTTTTGGATTCAAGATGCGAAAAGGTTGCAGGGGGAACTTTTCACTCTTTTGCAAATATTATTTTAAGAAAATATGCTTCATTTTTAAAATTAAAAAATAATTTTACAATTATGGACAGGGCAGACTGTGAAGATGTAATAAACCATATTGTCGGACAAATGTTCCCTAAAAAAGAAAAACGTTTTCCTAAAAAATCAACTTTGCTTGATATGTATTCAAAAAGCGTAAACAAAGTTACTCCGACAAAACAAATTATTGAAGATGAATTTCCGCAATTTGAACATTGCATTGATAAAATAATAGAAGTTCACAAGGCTTATGTAATCTATAAAAGAGAAAATTCAATTTTGGATTATGATGATTTGCTTTTGTATATGAAACTTTTACTTGAAAATAATGATGATTTGCGCAAGAAAATTTCAGGTGAATACAAATACATAATGGTAGATGAATACCAGGATACCAATACTTTGCAGGCTGATGTAATAAAACTTTTGGCTTCTGTTCATGGAAATATTATGGCGGTTGGTGATGATGCTCAAAGTATTTATTCTTTCAGAGGAGCAAACTATAGAAATATTTTTGATTTCCCGAAAATTTTCCCCAATACAAAAATAATAAAACTTGAACAAAATTACAGAAGTACGCAAAATATTTTGAAATTAACAAATACAATTATCGGTAAAGCTAAAGAAAAATATGATAAAGAATTGTTTTCCGAGATTAAATCCCCTGTAAAACCGGCATTGATTTGTGCAAAAAATACCCAAATGGAAGCAGATTTCATTTGTCAGAGAATTTTGGAATTATTAGATGAAGATGTAAGTCTTGGTGATATCTGTGTATTAGTTCGTAATGCAAGAATGTCATATAGTTTAGAGATGGAACTTTCAAAACGTGCAATTCCTTTCCAAAAATTTGGCGGTCCGAAATTTATGGAAACTGCACATATAAAAGATGTTGCGGCACATTTAAGAGTAATTGTAAATCCTGATGATGTGGTCAGTTTAACAAGGATTTTGTTACTTTTAAAAGGGGTGGGTAATTCTACCGTAAATAATATTGTTCCTGTAATGAAAGGGAATATAAATCCTGATGTTAAACTTTTACCTTCAAATAAAATGACAAGTCTTTCACCTTTATTGAATGTTTTAGGTAAAGAACATTCTAAAATTGCAATTAAAAAACCATCGGAAATTGTTGAAGAAATTATCAGATATTATAAGCCGATTTTAAAGGATAAATATGACGATTTTTCAAAACGGGAAAAGGATTTGGATCATTTTCAATATTTATCTTCTCAGTATTCAAATCTTGAGGATTTTATAAATGATATGGCGTTGGAGCCTCCTGATGCAAGTGTTGAAGGAATGTATAAAGCAATTGATGATGAAGCTCTTACTATTTCAACAATACATTCGGCTAAAGGTTTAGAGTGGGATAGTGTATTTATAATAGGAGCTGTTGACGGGCGTTTCCCGAGTGCATATTCATTTAATTCAGAAGAAGAAATGGATGAAGAATTGCGTTTGATGTATGTTGCAACAACAAGAGCTAAAAATAATCTTTATATTACATATCCTGTTGATATGTACGATTATTCAATGAATATGGTGTTATCCAAACCGTCAAGATTTTTAGATAATATTGATGATGATATTTTAGAACTTTGGGATATAACTGAAAATTAGCTTCTTACAATCAATATTATAGGAATGTATTTGAAAGATTTTAATTTTTCTTTATTCATTTTTTCTTTTTGTCTTGAATCAAAAAGAAAAAACGAATCAAAAAAGAAAAACTCGCTATTCTCAATACTGCCTTATGGCAGTATGAGACTGCTTGCGCAGTAATATATGTTTTTGTCCTTTCAGGACAAAAATCCATTAGCGCGGCTAAGGACAACGCCGCGCACTTGAAAGATTATTTTGTATTTTCCAACTG